>JAEWVY010000226.1 GCA_023396625.1 Pseudomonadota bacterium
GTCGTGCACCGTGTAGTAGGGATGGAACGGAATGCCATCGAGCGGATGGCCATGCGCATCCTTCGGCGCGCCGGGTGCCTTGATCTCGATGCCGTCGGGGTTGTTCGACCCCACGTCGTGCAGCGCCAACAAATGTGCCACGACCAAGCCCAGGAGCACCAGGGGCACGGCGATCACGTGGAAGCTGAAGAAGCGGTTGAGCGTGGCATCGCCGACCACAAAGTCACCGCGGATCAGCAAGGCCAGGTCCGGACCGATGAAGGGAATCGCCGAGAACAGGTTCACGATCACCTGTGCGCCCCAGTATGACATCTGGCCCCACGGAAGCAGGTACCCCATGAAGGCCTCGGCCATCAGCGCCAGGAAAATGGCGCAACCGAACAACCAGACCAACTCGCGGGGCTTGCGATAGCTCCCGTACATCAGCCCCCGGAACATGTGCAGGTACACGACCACGAAGAACGCCGACGCACCCGTCGAATGCATGTAGCGGATCAGCCACCCCCAGGGCACGTCGCGCATGATGTACTCGACCGATGCGAACGCGAGGCCCGCATCGGGCTTGTAATGCATGACGAGGAAAATGCCCGTCACGATCTGGATCACCAGCACCAGCAGGGACAGCGACCCGAAGATGTACCAGAAATTGAAATTCTTCGGAGCGTAGTACTCCGACATATGGACACGGTAGGCGGAAAAGGCTGTCGGGAACCGGTTCTCGAACCAGTTGGTCAGCTTTTCGCCTGCGGAGGCGTTGGGGGAGATTTCCTTGAATTCAGCCATGATCGTCCTCCTCAAGCCTTCTTGTCTTCGCCGATCAGCAGCTTGCTGTCGGAGAGGTACATATGCGGTGGCACTTCGAGATTGTCGGGCGCGGGCTTGTTCTTGAAGACGCGGCCTGCCAGATCGAAGGTGGAACCATGGCAGGGACAGAAAAACCCACCCTTCCAGTCATCGGGCAACGAGGGCTGGGGCCCGGGTTGCAGCTTGTCCGAGGGCGAACACCCCAGGTGCGTGCAGATGCCGACGGCCACGAACACATCCGGCTTGATCGAGCGGGCGGCGTTGCGCGCGTAGTCGGGCTGTTGCTCCCGCTGCGATTGCGGATCGGCCAGTTGTCCGTCCAGCTGGGCCAGATCCGCCAGCATTTCCGGCGTGCGGCGCATGATCCACACCGGCTTGCCGCGCCATTCCACGGTCATTTTCTCGCCAGGCTTCAGCGTGGAGATGTCGGCCTCCACCGCCGCACCCGCCGCCTTGGCTCTCTCCGAGGGCTCGAAGCTGCTGACGAAAGGAACAGCCACCGCCACGCCACCCACGGCACTGGCGCAACCTGTCGCGATCAACCATGTCCGCTTGCTGCTGTCGACTGGAGTGTCACTCATGGGAATCCTCAAGAATGCTGTGTGTATCAGGGTCAACCGAAGATTGTAGCCGAGCGTTACCACCCCTCCGTTGACAAAACACCACCCCGCCGCACGTCGCTTGACAGACTGTCGGCGGCATGAATACTTGGGCGTTTTCGACTCGCCAGGAGAATGACAATGGGGATGATGGCCGAATTCAAGGAATTCGCACTCAAGGGCAACGTGATGGATCTGGCCGTAGGGGTGATCATTGGCGGCGCGTTCGGGAAAATCGTGGACTCCGTGGTCGGCGACCTGATCATGCCCCTGGTCGGGATCGTCTTTGGGAAACTGGACTTTTCCAGCCTGTTCGTGGTGCTTGGCTCCGTACCCACCGGCACCGCGATGACCCTGGACGCACTGAAAAAAGCGGGCGTGCCAGTGTTTGCCTATGGCAACTTCATCACCGTTGCCGTCAATTTCCTCCTTTTGGCGTTCATCATCTTCATGATGGTCAAGCAGGTGAACCGCCTCAAGCGGGAGGCCCCCGCCGCCGCACCGGCGCCGGTGTCGACGCCCGAAGACGTGCTGCTGCTGCGTGAAATTCGCGACAGCCTGAAAAAATAGATCGGTCAGGCGCCCCCGACCAGACCGGCGCACCGTTCAGCGCGACATCCGGCGCGCCATGCGCAAGGCTTCGATCAGGCTGGCCGGGTCGGCGTGGCCCGTGCCGGCAAGGTCGAAAGCCGTGCCATGGTCGGGACTGGTCCGCACCCACGGCAGACCCAGCGTGACGTTCACGCCCTTGTCCACCCCAAGGTATTTCACTGGAATCAGCCCCTGGTCGTGGTACATCGCCACCACGACGTCGAACTCGCCACGCCGCTGTGCGGTCGATCGCGCCCGCATGAACACGGTGTCGGGCGCGAAGGGTCCCTGGGCGTCGATGCCCAGCGCCCGCGCGGCGGCAATCGCCGGGGCGATCACGTCGATCTCCTCCCTGCCGAACAGCCCGCCCTCCCCCGCGTGCGGATTGAGTCCCGCCACGCCGATGCGCGGCACGCGCCGCAACGCGGCGGTCAGCGCCTCATGCGCGATGCGCAGGGTCTGCAACACGCTGTCGAAGGTCACCGCCTCGATCGCCTGACGCAATGGCAAGTGGATGGTCACGAGGACCGTGCGCAGTTCGTCGCTGGCCAGCATCATGCGCACGGGCACGTCGGCGACCGGCTGGCCGGCAAACGCGGCCGCCTCCGCCTGAAGCAGTTCGGTGTGCCCAGGAAACGGCACCCCCGCCGCGGCCAGTGCCTCCTTGTGCAGCGGCGCGGTCACCATCGCGGCCAGTTCCCCACGCAGCGCCGCGCGCGCGGCCCAGGTCACGCAGTCGGCCGCCACCCGCCCTGCCCGCGCGCTGACCCGCCCCAGGGGCAACTCCGGCACGGGCGCCACGACCTGCAGCACCGGGAGGCAGCGCGGCGGCATGTCCAGCGCCTGCGCCGGTGCTGTGAGCAGGGCCACCGGCACCGGGGCCTGCCCTGCCTCGGTGATGTCGCGCACCGCGCGGCGCAGGCTTGCCACATCCCCGGCGACAAAGCAGCCCCGCGTCACATCGGGTGCGTCGCGAAACGCCTTGGCGATGATTTCCGGGCCAATGCCCGCCGGGTCGCCAAGGGTGATGGCGATCGGGCGGGCGACAGGCTGCGCGGCGGTCTCGGTCATGGTTCAGGCCGGGTTGTCGATGTCGATGAAGCGGTGCCGCAGGCCCAGCCGCGCCGCGACCTGCGCGGCCACGGCGGGCGCGCCGTAACGTTCAGTCGCGTGGTGGCCACAGGCGATGAACGTCACGCCGCACTCGCGCGCCAGATGGGCCTGGGGCTCCGAAATTTCACCCGTCACGAATGCCTGCGCGCCGGCGGCGATGGCCGACTCGAAATAGCCCTGCGCACCACCGCTGCACCACGCTATCTTTGTAATGGCATCTTGTGACCCGGGGACGCTGGTAACCTCCCGTTTCAATGCCGAACCGACGTGCCGGGCCAGCAGCTCCGGCGTCATCGCCTCCCGTGGCTCGGCCCAGGTGCCCAGGCAGCCCAGGTCCTGCTCGCCAAACCGGCTTTCGACGCGCCAGCCCAGCACCTGGGCCAGTTGCGCATTGTTGCCCAGCGTGGGGTGGGCATCGAGCGGCAGGTGGTAGGCGAACAGGTTGATGTCATGGGCCAGCAGCAGGGCCAGGCGCCGCTTCTTCCAGCCGGTCACGCTGGCGTCCTGGCCGCGCCAGAACAGGCCATGGTGCACCAGGATCGCGTCCGCCTGCGCCGCGATGGCCGCCTCGATCAACGCCTGGCTGGCGGTCACGCCCGAGACGATGCTCCGCACCCGCGGCCGGCCCTCGACCTGCAGGCCGTTGGGCCCGTAGTCCTGGAAGCGGCCAGGCTCGAGCAGGTCATCGAACGCCTGCAGCAGCGTGTTTCGGTCGACCGAAAGGGGGGGCTCGGGATTTGGCGTGTCGGGCATGCCCCGGATTGTCGGTGAAATCACACGTCGCCCGCCGGCTTCGCGCCCGGGCGCAACCACCCGCCTACAATTTGACGTGCCGCCCTCACGGGTGTTTCCAGGCTGCCCCGCATGAAACGTCTCTGGCTGTTTTTCTCCCAAACCGTGACCGTCCTGATCGCGGCCTATTTCGTCGTCGCCACCCTGAAGCCGCAGTGGCTGGACCGGCAGGTGCCCGCCCTGGGCGGGACCATCGCGATGGTCGAAGCCCCTGCCTCGGCGGGATCGGGTCCGTCGGCCACGCCTCCCGGCAGTTTCCGGCAGGCGGCAAGGAAAGCCGCACCCGCCGTGGTGAGCATCAATACCAGCAAGACGGCGGAAAGAAACCCGCAGAGCAGCGATCCGTGGTTTCGCTTTTTCTTCGGCGACCAGGGCGACCAGCCCCAAATCGGCCTGGGCAGCGGTGTGATCGTGAGCCCCTCGGGCTACATCCTGACCAACAACCATGTGGTCGAAGGGGCTGACGAAATCGAAGTCGTGCTGACCGACAGCCGCCATGCCCGCGCCAAGGTCATCGGCACCGACCCGGATTCCGACCTCGCCGTGCTGAAAATCGAGCTCGACCGGCTGCCGTTCATCGTCCTCGGCGACTCCGACGCGCTGCAGGTCGGCGACCAGGTGCTGGCCATTGGCAACCCGTTCGGCGTCGGCCAGACCGTCACCAGCGGCATCGTCAGCGCGCTGGGGCGCAATCAGCTGGGCATCAACACCTTCGAGAACTTCATCCAGACCGACGCCGCGATCAACCCCGGCAACTCGGGCGGCGCGCTGGTGGACGCCGCGGGCAACCTCACGGGGATCAACACCGCGATCTATTCGCGTTCGGGCGGCAACATGGGCATCGGCTTCGCCATCCCGGTGTCCACCGCGAAAATGGTGATGGAAGGCATCGTGAAGGAAGGGCGGGTGACGCGCGGATGGATCGGCGTCGAACCCAACGAGCTGACTCCCGAACTCGCGGAGACCTTCGGCGTGAAAGCCTCCTCGGGCGTGATCATCACCGGCGTGCTGCAGAACGGCCCGGCGGCGCAGGCGGGCATCCGGCCCGGCGACGTGATCCGGCAGGTGGCCGGCAAACCCGTGGCCACGGTGGGCGAACTGCTGTCGTCCGTCGCCGCGCTCAAGCCGGGCACCCCGTCCAAATTCGGCCTGCTGCGCCGCGACCAGCCACTCGAGCTGGACGTGACGCCGGGCCAACGCCCTCGGCCGCGGGCAGCGGCACGCCAGTAATTGCTATTGAAAAAATAGCAAATAACGACCGAAGGATGCTGGGAAAACCCGGTTTTCCCTGGAAATTTCCCTCAGGACGACTTGGCGTCCGCGTCGGTCTCGGGAGCCGCCGTATGTTTGATGAACAACTGCGCGGCCCAGATGCCCAGTTCATACAGCAGGCACATCGGAATCGCCAGCGCCAATTGCGACACCACGTCCGGCGGCGTCACGATGGCCGCGACGATGAACGCCAACACCACGAAATACGCGCGAAAGGCCTTGAGTTTCTCGATGCTGACGACGCCCAGGCGCGCCAACACCACCACGGCCACCGGCACCTCGAACGTCAGTCCGAACGCGAGGAACATGGTCAGCACGAACGTCAGGTAAGCCTCGATGTCCGGCGCGGCGGTGATGCTCTTGGGCGCAAAACCCTGGATGAACTTGAACACCTGCCCGAACACGAAGAAGTAGCAGAAGGCCACCCCCAGCAGGAACAGCACCGTGCTCGACACCACCAGCGGGAGCACCAGCTTTTTCTCGTGCGAGTACAGCCCGGGCGCGACAAAGGCCCAGACCTGGTAGAGCACCACCGGCAGCGCCAGCAGAAACGCCGTCATCAACATGATCTTCAGCGGCACCATGAACGGCGAGATCACCGAGGTGGCGATCAGCGTGGCGCCCTTGGGCAGGTGGGCGACCAGCGGGGCCGCCAGCAGGTCATAGAGCGCGCCGGGGCCAGGGTACAGCGCCAGGATGGCGGCGCCGACGCCGATGGCCAGCATGGCCCTGACCAGGCGGTCGCGCAGTTCCATCAGGTGCTGCACGAAGGGCTGCTCGGTGCCGGCGAGTTCGTCTTTGGGAGGTTGCTGGGATTCGGGCATGGTCAGGACGCGGCGCCCAGGGAATGTGGCGCGGTCACGGCAGTGTTAACGAGAGATGGCTTTCATGTTCCCGGCGGTCGCTTCAGCTGAATTTCCGGGGCCGGTAGCGCGCCACCCGGGCCGCGCCGGACAGCGCCCGGGTGCGGACCCCGACACGGGCCTTGTACCACTGCGGCGTGGCGCCGCGCTTGAGTCGCCAGTTCTTCTTCGGATTCCGGTACGCAGGTGCCGGCGCTTCCCACTCCGCCTCCGACGTGCCCGGTGCGGTGTCGGACGTCAGGCCGGCCGTGGTTTCAGCCCATTGCTTCTCGAAATCGGAAGCCCCGTCGTGGAGAGTCTGCTCGACATCGCGGGCCGCACTTTCCACCGTCTCCTTCATTTTCTTGAGTTCGTCGAGCTCCATCGACCGGTTGACCTCGGCCTTGACATCGGCCACGTAGCGCTGGGCCTTGCCCAGCAGGGTGCCCACCGTGCGGGCCACGCGAGGCAGCTTTTCGGGCCCGATGACGATCAGCGCCACCGCGCCGATCAGCGCCAGCTTCGAGATGCCCAGGTCAATCACAGGTGTTCGCGCAGTGGCTGGATCAGGACTTGGTCTTGGCTTCGACGTCGATGGTGGTCTTCTCGGCCGCGGCCGAGTTGCTCACCTGACCGGCCGCCGGCGCCGCAGCCTTGTCATCCGTCGGCTGGCCACCGTCCTTCATGCCATCCTTGAAGCCCTTGACAGCGCCGCCGAGATCGGCGCCGATGTTCTTGAGCTTCTTGGTGCCAAACACCAGCACCACGATCAGCAGCACGATCAGCCAGTGCCAGATGGAAAATGAACCCATGGAAACCTCCTAACGAAGAACGGCAATTTTAGTCCGGCCACACGGCCGCAGGCTTCCCGGCGGGAAAACAACCCCTCGCTCAGCCCCTGAGCCACGGGCGTGGCCCGCCCATCACGTGCAAATGCAGGTGGTGCACCTCCTGCCCGCCCTCCGCACCCGTATTGACCACGATGCGGAAGCCCCCCTCGGGGTAGGGGCGACAGCCCTGCGCCTGCGCCAGCCGGGGCGCCAGCGCCATCATGCGCCCGAGCCAGGCGGCGTCCTCCGGGCCGGCCTGCGCCATCGACGCGATGTGCCGCTTGGGCACGACCAGGAAATGCACGGGCGCCCACGGCGAGATGTCGTGAAAGGCAAAAAAGTCATCGTCCTCGTGGACTTTGCGCGACGGAATCTGCCCGGCGACGATCTTGCAGAAGAGGCAGTCGGGGTCGCGGGGGTGGGCGGGCGCGGTGTTCGGC
>JAEWVY010000268.1 GCA_023396625.1 Pseudomonadota bacterium
CCGCCCGGGGGGGGGGGGGGGGGGGGGGGGGGGGGGGCGCCGCTGCCTGGCTTGCCCGGTGGCCTCGCGCACGCTGCCACAACGGGCGAGGTGTTCCAGGCCCAGGTGTTCCATGTCACCGATGGCGACACCGTCTGGGTGGTGCTCGAAGGCGGGGGCGCGCCGCGCAAGCTGCGCATCGACGGAATCGATGCCCCTGAAATCTGCCAGGACGGCGGCCTGGCCGCGCGCGACACGCTGCGCCGCTGGGCCTTGCACCGGCCCGTGGAAGTGACGCTGCGCCGCACCGACGACTATGGGCGCGGGCTCGCGCGCCTGCGCCTGGACGGGGAGGATCTGGGGGCGCGTCTGGTGCGCGAGGGGATGGCATGGTCGCACCACTGGCGCAGGCATGCCGGGCCCTACGCCGTGGAGGAGCAGGCGGCGCGTCGGGCGCGCCTGGGTCTGTTTGCCATGGAACGCCCCGAGTTGCCGCGGGATTTTCGTCGCCGTCACGGGGCCTGCACGCCGGCGGCCACCCGCGCCACGCCGTGACGCCGTGACGCCGTGACGCCGTGACGCCGCTATGATGCGGCGCCGGCAGCGGCCGTGCCGCAAACCGGGCAGCCTGCCTGGCGCGTGACACGGATCTCGGTGAAATGCATGGATCGCCCGTCGAGCATCAGCAGCCGGCCCGCAAGCGGGGTGCCGGCGCCGCTCAGCAGCTTCAGGGCCTCGGCCGCCTGCAGGGCGCCGATGATGCCCACCAGGGGCGCGAACACGCCCAGCGTGGCGCAGCGGGTTTCGTCGGGGTGGTCGCTTTCCGGGAACACGCAGGCATAACAGGGTGACCCGTGGTCCTGGGGGGCGTAGACGGAAATCTGGCCGTCGAAGCGAATCGCGGCCCCCGAGACCAGGGGTTTGCCATGCCGGACGCAGGCGCGGTTGATGGCGTGCCGGGTCGAGAAGTTGTCGGTGCAATCCAGCACCACGTCGGCTTCCGGCACCAGGCGGTCCAACAGCGCCGCGTCCGCCCGCGCGACCACCGGCGTGACTTGGGGGTCGGGGTTGATGGCGACGATGGCTTCGCGGGCTGACCGGGCCTTGGGCGTGCCCAGGCGGTCCAGCGTGTGGGCCACCTGGCGCTGCAGGTTGGTGGCGTCCACGTGGTCGGGGTCGACCAGGGTGATGCGGCCGACGCCCGCGCTGCCCAGATAGAGGGCCACCGGCGAACCCAGGCCGCCGGCGCCGATGACCAGCGCATGCGCTCCCAGCAGCCGCGTTTGCCCCTCGACCCCGATCTCGTCGAGCAGGATATGGCGCGAGTAGCGCAGCAGCTGGTCGTCGTGCATGGCGTGAACGCGCGGGCGTCTGTGGCGGCCCGCGCGGCGCGGCCCCCGGTTCTCAGTTTTCCTTCTTCTCTTCGGGGCGCTCGGTGAGCGTCTTGCTCACCATCACCGGCTGGCCTTTGAGGCGATTGAGCGCCTGCATCAGCGGGAAATCCTTGTCGGAGCCGAATTCTGGAAGCCGGCGCTCGGCCGCGGGCTTCTTGGCCTCTTCCTCGAGTTTCTTGCGGGCCTCCTCCCGGGCGGCTTCGCGGACCTGCTCGGCGGCCGGGTCGGCCTTTTCGGGGTCGCGGCCGTTGCTCAGGTGCTTCTCCAGGTCCGCCTCGCGGGTGCGCAGGGCCGCGAACACATTGCCTTCGGGCGTCTCGTCCACCATCACGTCGGGGACGATGCCCTTGGCCTGGATGGTCTTGCCGCTGGGCGTGTAGTAGCGCGCCGTGGTGATCTTCAGCGCCGTGTCCGGCCCCAGCGGACGCACCGTCTGCACCGAGCCCTTGCCGAAGGTCTGGCTGCCCATGAGCGTGGCCCGTTTGTGGTCCTGCAGCGCGCCGGCGACGATCTCGCTGGCCGATGCCGAGCCTTCGTTCACCAGCACCACCAGCGGCACCTTGCGCAGCGCCGCGCGGGTGCTGTCGGACATCAGGCGCAGCGGGTCGGCGCCGCGGCGCGCGTAGTGTTCCGGCGATGCCCTGAACGTCGACTTGCTCTCCGGAATCTGGCCGTTGGTCGAGACCACGGTGACGTTCTCGGGCTAGAAGGCGGCGGAAATGGCCACGGCAGCGTCCAGCAGGCCGCCCGGGTCGTTGCGCAGGTCCAGCACCAGCCCCTTGAGTTGGGGCTCCTGACGGTAGATGTCCTCCATCTTGCGCGCGAAGTCCCCGGCAGTGCGGTCCTGGAACTGCGACACGCGGATCCAGCCATAGCCGGGCTCGACGACACGGGCCTTGACCGATTGCGTGCGGATTTCCTCGCGCGTGATGGTCACGGGAAAGGTCCGGTTCTCGCTTTTGCGCAGGACGGTGAGCGTCACCTTGGTGGCGGGCTGCCCGCGCATGCGCTTGACGGCTTCGTTGAGCGTCAGGCTCTTGACGGCCGCCGTGTCGATGCGCGTGATCAGGTCACCCGGTTTGAGGCCGGCACGGTCTGCCGGCGAGCCTTCGATGGGCGAGACCACCTTGACCAGACCATCCTCCTGCGTGATCTCGATGCCCACGCCGACGAAGCGGCCGGTCGTGCCTTCGCGGAATTCACGGTACGATTTCTTGTCGAAGTACTGCGAGTGCGGGTCGAGGTTCGACACCATGCCCGAGATCGCGTCCGTGATGAGTTTTTTCTCGTCCACGGTTTCGACATAGTCGCTCTTGATCATGCCGAATACAGCGGCAAGCTGCTGCAGCTCCTCCAGCGGCAATGGCTCCAGGCTGCCTCGCGCAATGGTTTGCAGCGATACGGTGGTCAGCACGCCGGCGAGCATGCCGGCCGACACCCAGCCCACGGTCTTCAGTTTTTGGCCCATGTTTCGATCCCTCTGGCGGCAATATACCGCGTTGGAGCGGTGGCGACCCGCCAGGTTCCACGCTGCCTCATGTAAATCAGGTTCAAGGCCTGTCCGCGGGGGCGGACGTTCAGGCCTTTGCCTGGTTGGCGACGGCCGCCGCGGCCCGGGCGGCGGCTTCGGCGTCGCCGAGGTAGTAGCTGCGCAGCGGCTTGAGGTCGGCGTCGAGCTCGTAGACCAGCGGGATGCCGTTGGGGATGTTCAGGTGGACGATGTCGTCATCGGAGATGCCGTCCAGGTGCTTGACCAGCGCGCGGATCGAGTTGCCGTGCGCGGCCACTAGCACCCGCTGACCGGCCTTGATGGCCCGGGCGATGGAATCGTTCCAGAACGGCAGCACACGGGCCACGGTGTCTTTCAGGCACTCGGTCAATGGCACCTCGGCGGGCTGGAGCCGGGCGTAGCGCGGGTCGGCCCGTTCGCAGCGCGGGTCGGCCGGGTCGAGGGTGGGCGGCGGCGAGTCGTAGCTGCGGCGCCAGACCAGGACCTGCGCGTCGCCGTATTTTTTCGCGGTTTCCGCCTTGTCCAGGCCCTGGAGCGCGCCGTAGTGGCGCTCGTTGAGACGCCAGCTCTTGACCACCGGCAGCCAGGTCCGGTCCATTTCGTCGAGCGTGTACCAGAGGGTATGGATGGCACGCTTGAGCACGCTGGTGTAGCACAGGTCGAAATCGTAGTTCTCGGCCTTGAGCAGCTTGCCGGCCGACATGGCTTGCGACACGCCGGTGGGGGTGAGGTCCACGTCGGTCCAGCCGGTGAAGCGGTTTTCGAGATTCCAGGTGGATTCGCCGTGGCGGATGAGGACGAGTTTGTACATGGTCGGGCTGAACGGGTCGGACGGGAACAATGGCGGGTGGGAAAGGGCTGCCGGGACAGCTGGAAATGCCCGTCATTCTAGAATCCCTGGTTTCGAGTTCGTTCGCGAAGGGTGTGCTGTGAAGTTTCTGATGGACAACTGGATGCTGATTTCCGTGGCGCTGGCCTCTGGCGGCATGCTGCTGTGGCCCGTGCTGGCGGGAGGGGCGCAGGCGGGATCGCTTTCTCCCAGCGGCGTGGTGCAACTGGTGAACCGTGAAAAGGCCGTGATCGTGGATGTGTGCGAGGACGGGGAATACGCGGCCGGGCACGTCGCCGGCGCGCGGCACGCGCCCCTGGCGCAACTGGAGCAGAAACTGCCGGGCCTGGTCAAGAACAAGGCCACGCCGGTGATCCTGGTCTGCGCGTCGGGCATGCGCTCGCGCCGCGCCGTGGCCATCGCGCGCAAGCTGGGTTACGAGCAGGCGCATTCCCTCGCCGGGGGGCTGCGGGCCTGGCGTGCGGCCAGTCTGCCCGTCGAAAAGGCCTAAGCGAAGGAATCCTCATGCAAGCCGTCAAGATGTACACCACCGCTGTCTGCCCCTACTGTGTGCGCGCCAAGCAGATCCTGAAAGCGAAGGGGGTCGAGCAGATCGAGGAGGTCCGTGTCGACCTGCATCCCGAGGAGCGGGCCCGGATGATGGCGCAGACGGGCCGGCGGACCGTGCCGCAGATCTTCATCGGATCCACCCATGTGGGAGGCTGCGACGACCTGGCCGCGCTCGACAGCCGCGGCGGGCTGGTGCCGCTGTTGCGGGGGGCCTGAGATAATCCTGGCCGCGCGTCTTGCGCGCCACGTGTGTCCGTGCAGCCCGCCGCGGCAGTGCCGTGGCGGGCTGACTTTCATTCTTCACCCATTGTTCACTCCAACCGAGAATCGTCATGGCCGATGCCCCTATCCCTGTTTTCCAGATCCAGCGTGTCTACCTCAAGGAGGCGTCGCTGGAGCAGCCGAATTCCCCCGCCATCCTGCTTGAGCAGGAGCAGCCGTCGGTGGAGATCCAGCTGGGCATCGAAGCCACGCCGGTGGCCGAGGCGGTCTTCGAGGTCTGCGTGACGGCCACCGTGCAGACCAAGATCAAGGACCGCACGGTGTTCCTCGTCGAATGCAGGCAGGCCGGCATCTTTGAAATCCGCAACCTTCCCGAGGAGCAGATGGGGCCGATCCTGGGCATTGCCTGCCCGCAGATCGTGTTTCCCTACTTGCGCAGCAACGTGTCCGATCTTGTCGTCCGTGGGGGGTTCCCGCCCGTGCACCTGGCGGAGATCAATTTCCAGACCATGTACGAACAGCAGCAAGCCCAGGCTCAGGCCGCTGGCGCGGCCGGCGTCGTGACCCAGTGATGGTTTTGATGTAAATAGCCATTTTCCAGCGTCAGATGGTTATTTATAGCTATGGAAATCATAGTCATCGGCGCGGGTGCCTGGGGCACCGCGCTGGCCGTCAGCGCGGCCCGGCATCCTGAGGGCCACGGGGTCCGGCTGTGGGCGCGTGATGCGCGGCAGGCGCAGGCGATGCAGGCCTCGCGCGAGAACGCACGTTACCTGCCCGGCCAGCGCCTGCCGCCGTCGCTCGTCGTCCAGGCGCCGGCTGGCGGTGTCCGGGAGGCGGCGGGTGCCCATGCCGCCGACCTGATCATCGTGGCCACGCCCATGGCGGGTTTGCGCGCGGCGCTCGCGGCCCTGCGGGACAGCCCAGCCCCCGTCGTCTGGCTGTGCAAGGGCTTCGAGATGCCCTTGCCCGGCACGGAGGGACCGGGGCTGCTGGGCCATGAAATCCAGGCGCAGGTGGCGCCGCGGCTGTATTCGGGGGTGCTCAGCGGACCGAGTTTCGCGCTGGAGGTGGCGCGTGGCCAGCCCACGGCGGTGGTGGCCGCCAGCGCCCATGTCATGGTGCGCGACCTGCTTGTGGCGGCTTTCCACAGCCCCACGCTGCGGGTGTACGCGAGCGACGACGTCGTTGGCGTCGAAGTCGGCGGTGCGGTGAAGAACGTGCTGGCCATTGCCACGGGGCTGTGCGACGGGCTGGACCTCGGGTTCAATGCCCGGGCGGCGCTGATCACCCGGGGGCTGGCGGAGATGACGCGCCTGGGCGTGGCGCTGGGGGCGCGGGCCGAGACCTTCATGGGTCTGTCGGGCCTGGGCGACCTGGTGCTGACCGCCACGGGCGATCTGTCGCGCAATCGCAGGGTGGGTCAGCTGCTGGCCCGGGGGATGACGCTGGCGCAGGCGGTGGACTCGCTCGGCCACGTGGCCGAGGGGGTCTACAGCGCCCGCACCGTGGTGCGGCGCGCCCGCCAACTGGGCGTGGACATGCCGATCAGCGAAGGGGTGTTGGCCCTGCTCGACGATGTCCTGAAGCCGCCGCAGGTGGTGGCGGCACTCATGGGGCGCGATCCCAGGGACGAGTGACTGGATCCCCCGGTCCGCGCCGCAGGAGGGTCAG
>JAEWVY010000272.1 GCA_023396625.1 Pseudomonadota bacterium
GGGTGCGGCCGCGTTGCATTCCCTGCGCCAACGCGGCGTCCAGGTGCTGCTGAACACGGGTGCCACCGAAATTTCGGCTCTGGGCGTGCGACTGCGCAGCGCTGAGCTGCTGCCAGGCGCCACGGTGATTTGCACCATAGGCACGCGTCCCAACAGCCTGACCCAAAGCCTGGGCCTGAGTCTGGAGCGGGGCCGCATCGTCACCCGGGCCGACATGCGTGTGGCCGAACACACGGGGCTTTGGGCGCTGGGCGACTGTGCCCTGGTGCCCAACGCGCACGACGGCCAGCCCGCGCCGCCCACGGCACAGTTTGCGGTCCAGCAGGCCGGGCAACTGGCGGACAACCTGCTGCGTCAGATCCGGGGCACGGCCACGCGGCCCTTCAGCCACCAGGCACGCGGCTCCATGGCGGCCATTGGTCACATGAAGGGCGTGGCTCAGGTATTTGGCCTGGGGCTGAGCGGACTGCCGGCCTGGCTCTTGTGGCGCGCCTACTACCTGTCTCTCATGCCCACCTGGGGACGCAAGCTGCGCATTTTTGTGGAGTGGAGCTGGGGCATGTTCTTTCCGGCGGACATCACGCACCTGCGCTTCGTGCGCAGTCGGGATCAGGGCTGACGACCTCGATTGAAACAACACCACCCCACACCGCCATGTCATTCCTATCGACCGCCATCGCCCTGCCCCTGGCCGCCACCATGGGCTACGCCATCCAGCGCGGCGCCACCTGCACCGTCGCGGCGGTGGACGAAGTGTTGAGCAAGAGGCGCGCACGCCGGCTCCTGGCCTTGTTGGAGGGAGCGGTCTGGGTGCTGGCGGGCCTGTTGCTGGGCCAAGCCCTGGCCTTGATGCCGCCCATGCCCGCAGGCTACGCGGTGAGCGCCTGGACGGTACTGGGTGCGGCCCTGCTGGGCCTGGGCGCGGCCGTCAATCGTGCCTGCGTCTTCGGTGCGGTCGCGCGCTTCGGCTCTGGCGAGTGGTCGTATGCCGCCACCCCGATAGGTTTTTTCCTGGGCTGCGTGCTGGGGCAAATACCGCTGGCGCACTCCCCCCCGCGGCCGTTGTCCGAATCCGCACTGGCGTTTCAAGCCCCGGCCACCCTGGCCTGGCTGCTCGGAGCCTGGATTGCCTGGCGGCTGCTGAAACTTTTTTCCACCCGGCCCGACGTCGCATCGACTCCGGGCCGTGCGCTGCTGGCAAGGGTGTGGCAACCGCACGCCGCCACCCTGGTCATCGCCGTCACCTTCTTCTTCATGCTCTACCTGGTGGGGCCCTGGGCCTACACGGATGTACTGAGTGACTGGGCACGCGGGGCGCGGGGCGACACCGGCGGCCGCACCCTGCTGCTGCTTGGCCTGCTGGGTGGCGCCAGCCTGGGGGGCTGGAGTGCCGGGCGCTTTCGCTCAACCAGAATCCGTGGATCCGATGCGTTGCGCTGCCTAGGCGGCGGCGCGCTCATGGGTTTGGGCAGCGTGCTCATACCGGGTGGCAACGATGGTCTGATCCTGACCGGCATGCCCCTGCTCTGGCCGCACGCCTGGGTGTCCTTCGCCGTGATGTGTCTGACCATCGCCGCCTACCTGGGCCTCACGCGGCCCCGCCAAGCAAGCTAAGGAAATGCTGAATAGGTCTCTCGCACGGTACACGCCCAATGGGTCTGACGCGTTGCAGTCAGCTCGGTCAAGCAGAAAAAGCCCAGAAGGCCTTACCTCCGGGCTTTGTATTGGCTCCGTTGATGCAGCCTACTTCTTTGCAGGCGGCACGTCCGTGCAACTACCGTGCGCCACTTCCGCCGCCATGCCGATGCTCT
Organism: Pseudomonadota bacterium; assembly: GCA_023396625.1. Classification (GTDB taxonomy): domain Bacteria; phylum Pseudomonadota; class Gammaproteobacteria; order Burkholderiales; family Burkholderiaceae_C; genus JAEWVY01. Next base: position 1,812 of record JAEWVY010000272.1, read on the forward strand.
CGCCCAGCGTGGGATGGGGGTGGATGGTCTTGCCGATGTCCACGGCGTCGGCGCCCATCTCGATGGCCAGTGCGATCTCGCCGATCATGTCGCCGGCGTGCGTGCCGACCATGCCACCGCCCAGGATCTTGCCGTGGCCATGCGCCTCGGGGGAGTCATCGAACAGCAGCTTGGTGACGCCCTCGTCGCGGCCATTGGCAATGGCGCGGCCGGATGCCGTCCAGGGGAACAGACCCTTCTTGACCTTGATGCCCTGCGCCTTGGCCTGGTCCTCGGTCAGACCCACCCAGGCCACCTCGGGGTCGGTGTAGGCCACGCTGGGGATGACGCGGGCGTTGAAGGCGGCGGATGCCAGCTCCTTGTTGCCTTGCAACTCACCGGCGATCACCTCGGCGGCCACATGCGCCTCATGCACCGCCTTGTGCGCCAGCATGGGCTGGCCCACCACGTCGCCGATGGCGAAGATGTGCGGCACGTTGGTGCGCATCTGGATATCGACGTCGATGAAGCCGCGGTCGGTGACGGCCACGCCGGCCTTGTCGGCGGCGATTTTCTTGCCGTTGGGCGTGCGGCCCACGGCCTGCAGCACCAGGTCATACACCTGGGGCGCGGGAGCGGTGCCGCCCTCCTCGGCCGGCGCGAACGTGACCTTGATGCCCTCGGGGGTGGCCTCGGCCGCCACCGTCTTGGTCTTGAGCATGATGTTGTCGAAGCGCTTGGCGTTCATCTTCTGCCAGATCTTGACCAGGTCGCGGTCCGCGCCCTGCATCAGGCCGTCCAGCATTTCCACCACGTCCAGGCGGGCGCCCAGCGTGCTGTACACCGTGCCCATTTCCAGGCCGATGATGCCGCCGCCCAGGATCAGCATGCGCTTGGGCACTTCCTTCAGCGCCAGGGCACCGGTGGAATCCACCACGCGCGGATCATCGGGCATGAAGGGCAGGCGCACGGCTTGGGAGCCGGCGGCGATGATGGCCTTCTTGAAGGCGACGACCTTCTTGGTGCCGGTCTTTTCTTGCGCAGTGCCAGTGGTTTCTTCCACCTCGACATGGTTGGCGCCGACGAAGGCACCGTAGCCGCGCACCACCGTCACCTTGCGCATCTTGGCCATGGCGGCCAGGCCGCCGGTGAGTTTGCCGATGACCTTTTCCTTGTGGCCGCGCAGCTTGTCGATGTTGACGACGGGCGTGCCGAAGTCCACGCCCAAGTCACCCAAATGGCTCACCTCGTCCATGACGGCGGCCACGTGCAGCAGCGCCTTGGACGGGATGCAGCCCACGTTCAGGCACACGCCACCCAGGGTGGTGTAGCGCTCCACCAGCACGACCTTCAGGCCCAGGTCGGCCGCGCGGAAGGCGGCGGAGTAGCCACCGGGGCCACCACCGAGCACGAGCACGTCGCACTCCAGGTCGGCCGTGCCGGCAAATGCCGCAGCGGTGGGCGCGGGAGCAGAGGCCTGCGGCGCAGGCGCGGCTACGGGAACCGTTGCAGCCGCATGAGCCGGCGCGGCCGCAGGCGCAGGTGCTGAGGCAGCCGCGTCGCCGGCCACTTCCAGCAGCAGCACGAGCGACCCTTCTTTCACCTTGTCGCCCAGCTTGACCTTCAGCTCCTTGACCACGCCACCGGCAGAGGACGGGATCTCCATGGACGCCTTGTCACTCTCCACGGTGATGAGGCTTTGCTCGGGTGTGATGGTGTCGCCGGGTTTGACCAGCAGTTCAATGACAGCGACGTCGGCGAAGTCGCCGATGTCGGGCACCTTGATTTCCACGATTGCCATGCTTCGGTCCCCTTACAGCAGCACGCGGCGGAAGTCGCCCAGGAGCTGGCCGAGGTACGCGTTGAAACGCGCCGCGGCCGCGCCGTCGATCACGCGGTGGTCATAGGACAGGGACAAGGGCAGCGTCAGGCGCGGCACGAACTGCCGACCGTCCCACACGGGCTTCATCGAGCTCCTGGAGAGGCCGAGGATGGCCACTTCCGGCGCGTTGATGATGGGGGTGAAGTGCGTGCCCCCGATGCCGCCCAGCGAGCTGATCGAGATGCTGCCGCCGGTCATGTCCGCCGGACCGAGCTTGCCGTCGCGAGCCTTTTTGGCCAGATCGCCCATTTCCTGGCTGATCTGCAGGATGCCCTTCTTGTCGGCATCCCTGAGCCCCGGCACCACCAGGCCATTGGGCGTGTCGGCCGCGAAGCCGATATGGAAGTACTGCTTGTAGACCAGGTCGTCGCCGTCGAGGCTGGCGTTGAACTCGGGGTATTTCTTCAGTGCCGCCACCATGGCCTTGATCACGAACGCAAGCATCGTGACCTTGACGCCGCTCTTCTCGTTTTCCTTGTTGGTGGACACACGGAAGGCTTCGAGTTCGGTGATGTCGGCCTCGTCGTTGTTCGTGACGTGCGGAATCATCACCCAGTTGCGCGCCAGGTTCGCGCCGGAGATCTTCTTGATGCGCGACAGTGCCTTGCGTTCGACCGGGCCGAACTTGGCGAAATCGACCTTGGGCCAGGGCAGCAGGTCGAGTCCGCCACCCAGGC
>JAEWVY010000284.1 GCA_023396625.1 Pseudomonadota bacterium
GGACGGCTGCGTCCCCCAGACAGGCGAAAATAGCCGGTTGCCGCCGGCCGTCAGCCTGGTTCTGGCACCATTTTTGCTAATTTCAGTGTCCCCATGTGCACCCATCCTGATGCCGGAGTCTCCATGAAAAAACGCGTTTTCCTCAAAACCTCCGCCGCCCTGGCCGCCACGCTCGTCCTGGGGACCGCGCAGGCACAAACCACGCCCATCAAGTTCCAGCTCGACTGGCGCTTCGAGGGCCCCGCAGCGCTCTTCCTGGCACCGGCGGCCAAGGGCTACTTCAAGGACGCCAAGCTCGACGTCAGCATCGACGCCGGCAACGGCTCGGGGGGCACCGTCACCCGCGTGGCCTCGGGCACCTACGACATGGGATTCGCCGACCTGGCCGCGCTGATGGAATTTCACGCCAACAATCCCGACGCGCCGAACAAGCCGGTCGCCGTGATGATGGTCTACAACAACACCCCGGCTGCCGTGATGGCGTTGAAGAAATCCGGCATCAGGGCACCCGCCGACCTCGCCGGCAAGAAGCTCGGCGCCCCCGTGTTCGACGCCGGACGCCGGGCCTTTCCCATCTTCGCCAAGGCCAACCACGTCACCGGCGTGACGTGGACCGCCATGGACCCGCCGCTGCGCGAAACCATGCTGGTGCGCGGCGACATCGATGCCATCACCGGGTTCACTTTCACTTCGCTGCTGAACCTCGAGGCGCGCGGCGCCAAGGCCAGCGAGGTGGTGGTGCTCCCCTATGCGGACCACGGGGTGAAACTCTATGGCAACGTGATCATCGCCTCGCCCAAGCTGATCCGGGAGAACCCCGGCGCCGTGAAGGCCTTCCTGCAAGCCTTCGCCAAGGGGGCCCGGGACGTCGTGGCCAACCCCGACGCCGCGGTCGACTATGTGAAGCAGCGGGACGGCATCATCAACGTGGCGTTGGAAAAGCGCCGCCTGAAACTGGCCATCGACACGGTGGTCAACAGCCCCGACGCCCGCGCCGAAGGTTTCGGCCAGGTCAAGGGGCCGCGCCTGACCCTGATGGCTTCGCAGGTGTCGGACGCCTTCGCCACCAAGACGCGCGTGAAAGCCGAGGACGTGTGGAACGGCGCCTTCCTGCCGTCGGCCGCCGAACTCAACGTGCTGCCCACCCCGCGCAAGTGAAGCCCCGGTGGCGCCGAGGTCGCCGCCCCACACGGCCGACGCCTGTTTCCGCAGGCGTCGGCCCCTGTCCTGAAACCCCAGCATGCAAAAAGCCGCAGAAGCCCCGTTCGTCGATTTCAGTGACGTCTGGCTCGCCTACAACGATGAATTGCTGGCCCAGAACCAGTTTGCGGTCGAAGCCATCGACCTGAAAGTGCGCCAGGGCGAGTTCATCGCCATCGTCGGCCCCTCAGGCTGCGGCAAGTCCACTTTCATGAAGCTGGCCACCGGCCTGAAGCAGCCGTCCCGGGGACAGATCAGGATCGACGGGCAACGGGTCACTGGCCCGCTCAAGATCTCCGGCATGGCGTTTCAGGCGCCGTCGCTGCTGCCCTGGCGAACCACGGTCGACAACGTCCTGCTGCCGCTGGAAATCGTCGAGCCCTACCGCGGCAACTTCAAGGCCAAACGCGGCGAATACGAGGCCCGGGCACGCCAACTGCTGCAGAAAGTCGGCCTGGGGGGTTATGAAGACAAATTTCCCTGGCAGCTCTCCGGTGGCATGCAGCAGCGCGCGAGCATCTGCCGCGCGCTGATCCACGAGCCCAAGATGCTGCTGCTGGACGAGCCTTTCGGCGCGCTCGATGCCTTCACCCGCGAGGAGCTGTGGTGCATCCTGCGCGACCTCTGGACCGAACAGCGCTTCAACGTCATCCTGGTCACGCACGACCTGCGCGAATCGGTATTCCTGGCCGACACGGTCTACGTCATGACCAGGAGCCCGGGGCGCTTCGAAGTCCTGCGCGAGATCGACCTGCCGAGGCCGCGCGACCTGGAAATCACCTACACCCCGGAATTCACCGACATCGTGCACGAGTTGCGCGGCCACATCGGCGCACTGCGGGCCCAGCCCCGCGCCGGCCTTGCGGCGGCCCCTTTCCCGGGAAGGTCACCCCAGCCGCCTGGCGAAGCCGGTTCCGCGGTGTCCTCGCAATGAATTCGCGCACTGGATGCTCAGCATGAACAAGAAACAGATCGAACGTGGCGCGCCCTGGCTGCTGCTGGTGCTGGTCGTGGCGCTCTGGCAGGCCATTTGCACCGCCTTTGACGTCTCGGAGTTCATCTTTCCCAGCCCCGCGCGCATCTGGACGCAGTTCTGGGAGTTCAAGGGCATCATCGCCGGCCACGCCTGGCGCACCTTCTGGGTCACCATGGCGGGCTTCGGGATGGCCATCGTGGTCGGCGTGCTGCTGGGCTTCGTGATCGGCAGCTCGCGCATCGCCTATGCCGCGGTCTACCCGCTGATGACGGCTTTCAATGCCCTGCCCAAGGCGGCCTTCGTGCCCATCCTGGTCGTGTGGTTCGGCATCGGCGTGGGCCCGGCCATCCTGACGGCCTTCCTGATCAGCTTCTTTCCCATCATGGTCAACATCGCCACCGGTCTGGCCACGCTGGAACCCGAACTGGAGGACGTGCTGCGCGTGCTCGGTGCCAGACGCTGGGACGTGCTGGTCAAGGTGGGCCTGCCCCGTTCCATGCCCTATTTCTACGGCTCGCTCAAGGTCGCCATCACGCTGGCCTTCGTCGGCACCACGGTGTCGGAGATGACCGCCGCCAACGAAGGCATCGGCTATCTGCTGATTTCCGCCGGATCGGCCATGCAGATGGGCCTGGCCTTCGCCGGCCTGCTGGTGGTCGGCGCGATGGCCATGCTCATGTACGAACTGTTCAGCGCCATCGAGCACCACACCACAGGCTGGGCCCATCGCGGCTCGCAGAACCACTGACGCGGCCAGGTGGTGGCGCGCAAAGACGCCACGCCATGCCCAGGGCTCATGATTTTTAAAAAATTTGCCAGTATCCAGCGTCAAATGGTCATTGTTAGCTATAAATTATATAGCAATCTTGTTGTCGCCTCGCGGCCATGACCTGGCACGCCCGACTGCAGCTGGACTACGGCCTGGAGGCCGGTCGCACCGTGGCCCGGTTCCAGCATGAGGGCCCGCTGCGCATCCTGCAAAGCCTCTACCCCGAGGGCGACGCGGTCTGCCACAACGTGCTGGTGCACCCGCCCGGTGGCCTGGTGAGCGGCGACACGCTCGACGTCACCGCCATGGTGGCGCCTGGCGCGCACGGCCTCATCACCACCCCGGGCGCCACGCGCTTCTACCGCTCCACCGGCGTTCCGGCCCGGCAGCACACCCGCCTCACGCTGGCGAAAGGCGCACGCCTGGAATGGCTGCCACTGGAAACGCTCTGCTACGACGCCTGCCAGGCCGAGAACCACCTGAGCATGACGCTTGCCCCCGAGGCCGAACTGATC
>JAEWVY010000300.1 GCA_023396625.1 Pseudomonadota bacterium
GTGACCCGCCGCGCGGCGCCCGCCATCCGGGCGAGTTCGGCGGCCTCGGCGAAATTGAAGGTATGGGGCCCCATGATCACCGGGCAGCCACATGCCGCCGCCTCGATCAGGTTCTGCCCGCCCAGCGGCGCGAAACTGCCGCCGAGCAGGGCCACGTCGGCCAGACCGTAGTACAGCGCCATCTCGCCCAGACTGTCACCCAGCCAGACGGTCTCCTGCGCCGGCGCCTCGCCCGGATCCGGCGGCCACGCGCCCCAGCGGCTGCGCCGTGACACGGCAAAACCATGGGCCTGGATCAGCGCCGCCACGTCGTCAAAACGCTGGGGGTGCCGCGGGACCACCAGCCACTGGGGATGCCCGGATACTTCATTTTTAATAGCATCATGTTCATAAGTGGCGCTGGATAAAGCCATTATTTCCTTGAGAAACATGGCCTCCTCGCCTTCACGGCTGCTGGCCAGCAGGACCACCGGCCGGCGGACCGCCGCGCGCCAGGCCCGGCCGCGCGCCTGCCGCGCCGGGTCGCAGGTGGCGTCGAACTTCAGATTGCCAAACACACCCTGCACCGGCGCGCCCAGTGCCCGCAGGCGCGCCGCGTCGTCCGCGGTCTGCGCCCAGACTGCGGCCAGCGCACCATAGGCCCCGCGTGCCAGCGGACCCAGGCGCCTGGCCCGTGTCAGCGAGCGCTCGCTCAGGCGGGCATTGGCCAGCACCAGGGGCAGGCCACGCGCGGCGCAGGCCGCCACCAGGTTGGGCCAGACTTCGGTTTCCATCAGGATGCCGGCGCGCGGCTGGAAGTGGTCCAGGAAACGCCGGACCGCGCCGGGCGTGTCCCACGGCAGCCAGGCCTGGACATCCCCCGCGCGCAACAGCTTTTCGCCTTCGGCGCGGCCGGTGGCCGTTCCATGCGTCAGCAGCAGGCGCAGGTCCGGCATCTGCTGACGCAGCGCGGCCAGCAAAATGGCCGCGGCACGCGTCTCGCCGAGCGACACCGCATGAATCCAGATCCGCCGCTCGCCGGCCGCCAGTGCCGGCGGTGGCCCGGCATAACGGCCAAACCGCTCCCCCACCGCAACAGCGTAGCCTGGCTCGGCCACGGCGCGCCGCGCGAGCTTGCGCCGCAGCAGAGGCTGCGCCAGCCAGACGGCGGCGGTGTAGAGACGCCGGACCATGGACGAGCCCAATGCAGCGCAGCGCATCAAGCCACCGGCCCGTGCCGGATCACTGCGCTGCTCGGGATATGCATAGCTCCGTGGCGCGGGCGGCGCTCAGTGGGCCGCCGCGCCCAACTGCGCGTCAGGCTTGACCCGGCGCAGCAGCGCCAGCATGTCGGACTCGATGCGGGCCAGCGCTTCGGACGTGTGCCCTTCGAAGCGCAGCACCAGCACCGGCGTGGTGTTGGAAGCCCGGATCAGACCAAAGCCATCGGGCCAGTCCACGCGCAAACCATCGATGAGCGACACCGTCGCGGGGGCCTTGAAGGCATCCTGCGCCAGGCCCTGCAACTGCGCGGTCAGGCGCGCCGGTTCGCCCTCGGCGCACGCCACGTTGAGCTCGGGCGTGGAAAAACTGGTGGGCAGCGCGTCCAGCACGGCGCTGGCGTCCGGCGAACGGCTCACGATTTCGAGCAGTCGGGCGCCCGCGTAGGTGCCGTCGTCAAAACCGTACCAGCGTTCCTTGAAGAAGATGTGGCCGCTCATCTCGCCGCCCAGGGGCACCTGCCCGCCGCGGGCCTCGACCTCCTTCATCGCCGCCTTGATGAGCGAATGGCCGGTCTTGTACATCATGGGTTGGCCGCCCGCAGCCTCGATCGCCGGCGCCAGCCGCTGCGAGCACTTCACGTCGAACAGGATGGTGCCGCCGGGCACGCGGCTGAGCACGTCGCGCGCGAACAGCATCATCTGCCGGTCCGGGAAAATGTTGTTGCCCTCGCGCGTGACGATGCCCAGGCGGTCGCCGTCGCCGTCAAACGCCAGCCCGAGTTCGGCACCCGTGGTCTTGAGCGCGGCCATCAGGTCGCGCAGGTTCTCGGGCTTGCTGGGATCGGGGTGGTGATTGGGGAAGTTGCCGTCCACCTCGCTGAACAGTTCGATCACCTCGCAGCCCAGGGCGCGGAAGATGCCGGGCGCCGAGGCGCCGGCCACGCCGTTGCCGGAGTCCACCACGATCTTCATCGGGCGTGCCAGCTTGACATCGCCCACAATGCGCGCACGGTAGGCCTCGTGCACGTCCTCGTTGCGCACCGTGCCGCCCGGCTGCAGCGTCCACGTGTCGGTTTCCACGATGCGGCGCAGGGACTGGATGTCCTCGCCGAAGATGGCGCGGCCGGCCAGCACCATCTTGAAGCCGTTGTAGTCCTTGGGGTTGTGGCTGCCTGTGATCTGGATACCGCTGCGGCACAGGGTGGTGGCTGCGAAATACAGCATCGGCGTGGTGACCACGCCCACGTCCAGCACCTGCAGCCCGGTGGCCGCCAACCCGCGAATCAGCGCCGCGCTCAGCGACGGGCCGCTCAGGCGGCCGTCGCGCCCCACGGCCACGGTGGTTTCGCCGGCGGCGCGCGCCACGGTCCCGAAGGCACGGCCCAGGCCTTCGGCCACGGCCTCGTTCACGGTGGACGGCACGATGCCGCGAATATCGTAGGCCTTGAAGAGGGAAGCAGCGACTTGCACGGACAGAACTCCGAAACCGGGGCGAGTGGAACCAGCCGTGGATTGTAGGTGCCGGGCTCCGCGGCTGCGCCCGTCCCGTGCCCCCGGCATCATGTCCGGAAACGGCGATATGCCGGCCGTGACATCCGTATCATCCAGTTCATGTCGCACGCCGCACCCCCGCCCGTCCACGACTTCCCGCCCGCGTCGGACGAGGCGTGTTATCTGGCACTGAAAGCGCGGGACGCGCGGTTTGACGGCATCTTCTTCACCGGCATCACGTCGACCGGCATCTACTGCCGTCCCGTGTGCCGGGTGAAAACGCCCCGGCAGGAGAACTGCCGCTTCTTCGCGCTGGCGGCGCAGGCCGAACGCGCCGGCTTCCGGCCCTGCCTGCGCTGCCGGCCGGAGTTGGCACCGCTGGGGGGATGCGGGCCATCGGCGGCGCACGCGGCCTGGTCGTCCCAGGACGCCAGCGCCATCCTGGCACAGCAGGCGGCGCGCTGGATGGACGAGCCCGAGGCCTGGGGCGACGAGGCGCCGACGGTTCGCGCCCTGGCGCGGCGCCTGGGGGTCAGCGACCGGCACATGCGCCGCATCTTCGAAGACCAGTTCGGCGTCTCCCCCCTGCAGTACCTGCAGACCCGGCGCCTGCTGACCGCCAAGCAGCTGCTCACCGACACGGACCTGTCCGTGATGGGGGTGGCCATGGCCAGTGGTTTTGCGTCGCTGCGCCGCTTCAACGCGGCCTTCGCCGCGCACTACGGGCTCAGCCCCACGCGGCTGCGGCGGCAGGACCGGGACGGCCGCTTTCCGCCGGAGCACAGCACCGTGGTGCGGTTGGGCTACCGGCCCCCCTACGACGTGAACGCCTTGCTGGGCTTTTTCAGGCAAAGGCGGATCACCGGCATCGAGACCATCGCGGACGCGCAGGACGAACCCGTGGTGCGGCGCACGCTGCGCATGGCGGTCCACGGACGGGAACACAAGGGATGGCTTGCCGGGCATTTCGACGGCGAGCGGTGCGTGGTGAAGCTGCGCGTGAGCGATTCCCTGCGCGAGGTGCTGCCACAAGTCATCCGCCGCCTGCGCGCGGCCCTGGACCTGGACGCGGACCCGGCGGCGATCGGCGAAGTGCTGCACGGCCCCTTTCCCCGGGGCGACGGTCTGCGCGTGCCGGGCGCCATGGATGGCTACGAACTCGCCGTGCGCGCGGTGCTGGGCCAGCAGATCACGGTGGCGGCGGCGCGCACGCTGACGCAGCGGCTGGTCGACCACTTCGGCGAACCGCTGCGCACCCCCTGGCCGGACCTGAACCGGCTGTTCCCCGCCGCTGGCGTGCTCGCCCGCGCCGAGGGCGACACACTCGGCAGCCTGGGCATCGTACGCCAGCGCCAGGCCGCCATCGTGGCCTTGGCCCGCGCCGTGGATCAGGGTGGCCTGCCGTTGCATCCTGGCGTGGACGTGCCGGCC
>JAEWVY010000361.1 GCA_023396625.1 Pseudomonadota bacterium
CACGTATTTCTCGCTGGACGCGCCCAGACCGACCTTCACGCGCGCGCCCGGCAGCACCGCCACCGCTTCCCGCAGCTGTGCCTCCAGGTCCTGCTTGGAGATGCCGGGGCGGTCGTTGCGGTGCGTCATGTTGATCGTCAGCACCGCCTTGCGCACTTCGGGCACGCCGCCGGCCATGAACGGGTCCGACCCGGCCGCGCCCCCACCGATGGCGGTGTAGACAAGCTTCACGTGCGGGTTCTTCTGGACCGCTTCGCGGGCTTGTTCAGCCAGGGCCTGGGTCTCCCTGAGTGTGCTGCCCGGGGGCAGTGTCACGGTGACTTGCGTCTGCGACAGGTCGTCCGGCGGAATGAAGCCGGTGGGAAGCAGGGGCACCAGGGCAAACGAGCCGACGAAGAACACCGCCGCGCCCAGCAGGGTCAGCACGCGATGCTTGAGGCACCAGCGTGCCCAGCCAAGGTAGGTGGCCAGCCAGCGGGGCTCCTGTTCATGGTGTTTCGGTGCCTTCAGGATGTAGGCGGCCATCATGGGCGTCAGCATGCGGGCGACGACGAGCGAGAAGAACACCGCGATCGCCGCCGTCCAGCCGAACTGGACGAAGAACTTGCCCGGCACGCCGCTCATGAACGCGGTGGGCAGGAACACCGCAATCAACGTGAACGTGGTGGCGATCACCGCCAGCCCGATTTCGTCGGCCGCCTCCATGGCCGCTTCGTAGGGTGTCTTGCCCATGCGCAAATGGCGCATGATGTTCTCGATCTCCACGATCGCATCGTCGACCAGGATACCGACCACCAGCGACAGCGACAGCAGGGTCACCACGTTGATCGTGAAGCCCATCAGCTGCATCACGAAGAAGGTCGGAATCGCCGACAGCGGCAGTGCCACCGCCGAGACGAAGGTGGCGCGCCAGTCGCGCAGGAACAGGAACACGACCAGCACCGCCAGTGCCGCGCCTTCGTAGAGCAGCTTCATCGAGCCGTCGAAATTCTCCACCACCGGATCGACGAAGTTGAAGGCCTCGGTGATCGCGATGTCCGGGTGATCGGTCTTGAGCTTGTCCAGCGCTGCGCGCACCCCCTGCGTGACCTCGATCTCGCTGGCGCCGCGCGAGCGGACGATTTCGAAGCCCACCACCGGTTTGCCGTTGAGCAACGCCGCGGAGCGTGGCTCGGCCACCGTGTCATAGACCTTGGCGACCTGGTCCAGGCGGATGCGTCGCCCGTCGGACAGTGCGAGCTCCATGGCCGCGAGGCCTTCGGCCGACTGGACCGTCGCGATGGTGCGCACCGACTGCTCGGCGCCGCCGAGGTCGGCGCGCCCGCCGGAAGCCTCCTGCTGCACCTGGCGCAGCTGGCGTGAAATGTCGGCGGCGGTCGCGTTCAGCGCCAGCAGCCGCGCCGGATCGAGTTCGACGCGCACCTCGCGGTTCACGCCACCGACGCGTGACACCGCGCCAACGCCGCGCACCGAGAGCATCGCCTTGGTGATCTGGTTGTCGACGAACCAGGACAGCGCCTCGTCGTCCATGCGCTGCGAGGCGACCGTGTAGGTGAGGATCGGCGTGCCGGCCAGGTCCACCTTCTTGATCACCGGATCGCGAAGGTCGGTGGGAAGGTCGGAGCGGACCCGCGAGACCGCGTCACGCACGTCGTCCACGGCTTCCTGCGTGGATTTTTCCAGGCGGAACTCGGCGGTCAGCGTGGCGGCGCCGTCCTGAATGGTGGTGTAGATGTGCTTGATGCCCTGAACGGTGGCAAGCGAATTCTCGATCTTGCGGGCTACCTCGGTTTCGAGCTGCCCCGGCGAGGCGCCAGGCAGCGCGGCGGTGATGGTGACCATCGGCAGGTCGACGTCGGGGAAGTTCTGGACTTTCATGGAACGAAAGCCCATCAGTCCCGCGAGCGTGAGCATGGCGAACAGCAAGATGGCCGGTGTCGGATTGCGGATCGACCAGGAGGAAACGTTGATGGCCATGGGATGCTTCCTCAGTGCGCTGCCGCGGTTTTCTGCGTGCCCGGAGCCGTCTCGACCACGCGCACCGTGTCACCATCGACGAGGAAGCCGCCGCCGGCCGCGACGACCCGGGTCGCCGGGTCGATGCCTGCCGTGATTTCGACGCGGTCGCCGACGCGGCGTCCGACCTGGACCTTGGTCTGTGCGATTTTCGCGTCGGCATCGATACGCAGCACGTAGCTGAAGCCGTCGCGCAGCAGCACGGCGCTCTGCGGCAGTGTGAGCGCCTGACCCTGGCCGATCTCGAATTCACCCCGCGCGAACATGCCGGCCCGAGCCAGCCCGGGCACGGGCAGGTCCACGTAGACGATGCCGTTACGCGTTGCCGGGTCCACCGTGGGGCCGACCATGCGCACCGTGCCTTTGAGGGGCATACCGCCGGCCGGAGTGACCACGGCGGCCATGCCCGGCTTGAGCAAGCCCAGGTCGGAGGCCGTGACTTCGGCGCGCCATTCGATACGGCCCTGTCGGACCATGCGAAAGAGCTCTTGTCCCGCGGGCAGCACGGCGCCCACGGTGACGCTGCGCGCCGAGATCACGCCGCTGTCGGGCGCCAGCACCTGGGTATGGGCCAGGCGCAACTGCTGCGTCCGGGCCATCGCGCGTTGGGCTTCGAGCCGGGCTTGCGCGGTGCGCTCGGCGGTGAGGTATTGGTTGATCTGCTGGGCGCTCAGCGCCCCGGTGGTCTGCAGTTCACGGGCGCGCTGGGCGTTGGCCGCGGCCTCGGCCAGGGTGGCCTCGGCTTCCGCCACGTTTGCTCGGATCTGGGCCAGGTCGGCTTCGATGGTGTCGGGCACGAAGGTCGCCAGGACCTGGCCTCGCTTGACGACGTCGCCCACATTGACCCGCACCTCGGCGAGCCGTAGGCCGTTGGCTTCGGCGCCGATGCTGGCTTCCTGCCAGGCCGCCAGGTTGCCGTTGGCCGTGATCTTCAAGGGCAAGGGGGTGACTTGCGCCTGGATGGCGTTGACTGTGAGCGCGGGCTTGACCGGGGCAGCGGAGGTCGCCGCAGAGGCCTTGCTGCCTTCGGCCAGGTCCTTGTTTTTGTTTCCTTGGGTGCGGTCGGTGAGGGCGAAGGCCGCCAGGCCGATCAGGCCAGTGCAGGCAACGGCCAGGGCGATCCATCGGGGTTGGAAAGAGTATTTCATGGCGCTCTCGATGTCGAATGACGGAAGAAGGGAGTCGGGGGTCAGGGTCGGGACAGTGCCGCGGAGGATGTGTCCGCGGTCCATCCGCCGCCAAGGGCGCGGTAGAGGGAGATCCACGCCGCGACCCGTTCGCGCTGCAATTCGATCAGCGCGCCTTGGGCCTGCACGGCGCTGCGGCGGGCATCCTCCAGCTCGAACAGGCTGGCCAGGCCGGCGCGAAAACGCGATTCGGTCGCGCGGTAGGAGGCCGCGAAGCCTTCGGTGGCGACTTGCGCGTCGTTGCCGCGCGCGGCGGTGCTCTGCAGCGCGATCAAGGCATCTTCCACTTCACGGATCGCCACGCGAATCCGGGCCGCGTAGTTGACCCGCGCCTCCGCTTCGCGGGCACGAGCCGCTTCGACATTGGCGCGGCGTGTCCCACCGTCGAACAGGGGCAAGGTCACGGTGACCGGGCCAAAGCTCCAGACCGTGCCATCCAGCGTGGCCGGAGCGCTGGAAAAGCGGGCGGCGGTAATCAGGCCGTTCAGGGTGATGCGGGGGTAGCGCTGTGCCTGCGACTGGTCCAGGTCGGCGCTGGCGGCGACCACCTCGCGGGCGGCACTGAACACGTCGGGGCGCTGGGTCAGCATGTCGGCGGGGACATGGGTGACGGCCATCTGGGCGGGTTGCGGAAGCCGCGCGGTGCGGGCGGCGAGCTGGTTGCGCAGGGCGGGTTCGGCGAGACCGGTCAGCGCCACCAGCGATTTCACGAGGAGGTCGCACTGGGCCTGTTGCTGGGTGAGCAGGCTGCTGCCCTGGGCCGCGCTGGCGCGCGCCAGCGCGGCGGTCGCCGGGGTCTGGAATCCCGCCTTGGCGGCCAGTTCCGTCAGGCGCGCGGTTTCGGCGCGCGAGTGGGCGTCGAGTCTGGTCTGCGCGAGTTGGGCTTCGCAGGCGCGCAGGCCGACATAAGTGCCCGCCACTTCGGCGCCAAGGGAGACGCGGGCTTCGTGCCAGGCGGCCTCGGCGCCCGTGAGTCGGGCCGAAGCGGCGCTGAGACCGGCGGCGCGGCTGCCGAAGAGGTCGATTTCCCAGGCGGCCTGAAGGCCTGCCGCGGTGGCGCTGCCCAGTGGCGCCGTCAGGTCTTGACGGCCGCGGGAGGCGCTGGCTGTGGCGTCCAGTGTCGGCCCGAGCGCGGCGCCGGCGGCAACGTGGGTGGCCCGCGCCTGGGCGATGCGCGTCCGGGCGGCGGCGAGGGTGGGACTGACGGCCTGGGCAGTGTCGACGAGTTGCGCCAGCAAGGGATCGTCGAACTGTTGCCACCACCGGCTCAGTTCGGAGAGCCGCCCGCCGTGCGGCGGCAGCGTTTGCCATTGCGCCGGCACGCCGGTGGGCGCGGGCGAGGCGTCCTCGCCGGCCGGAGGCAGGCCGGCGCACGCGCCAAGCATGGCCGTGGCCAGGGTCGCACAC
>JAEWVY010000014.1 GCA_023396625.1 Pseudomonadota bacterium
CCATCCTGGAGAAGCTGGAGCAGACCAAGGCCCGTATTCGGGCCAAGGTGGAACACCCATTCCGGGTCATCAAACGGCAGTTCGGCTACACCAAGGTCAAGTACCGGGGTTTGGCCAAGAACACGGCCAACCTGATGACGCTGTTTGCGCTGAGCAACCTGTGGATGGCACGGCACAGGCTTTTGCAGGGGCTGCAGGGATGAGTGCGTCCGCAGCCGGCCAAAAGGCCAGCAGCAAGGGCGAAACGCCCTTGTTTGCGCCCCAAAAACGCCAGATTCGTCATCATGTGGAATACCTCGGCTCAGTGGCCGCCGGCAAACCTGTTTTGAACACCATCCTTAGGCAAGTAGAAGTCCTGACCTGCTCGGTTTTTCGGACCATTCATTCCTGTAAGACGGCTTGGTTGGGAATGGGTGGATTGTGCCGGCGGTGCTGCTTGAACTCGTGTGGGGTGAGGTAGTCCAGGCTGCTGTGGGGCCTCACCGTGTTGTAGTGGTGCCTCCAGGCCTCGATGATCACCGCGGCTTCCTTGCGTGATCTGAACCACTCCAGGGACAGACACTCATCGCGCAGCTTGCCGTTGAAGCTTTCGTCGGCGCCGTTCTGCCAGGGCTTGCCCGGATCGCTCAGGGCGATGGCAATGCCCGCCTGCGAGATCCATTCGAGGATCGCATGGCTGACGAACTCGGGGCCATTGTCCGAGCGCATGAACAGCGGCGCTCCGTGAATGCTGAACAGGCGAGAGAGCACTTCCACCACACGACGCGAACGGATGGAGCCAGCCACGTCGATCGCCAGGCATTCACGCGTGTACTCGTCGATGACTATCAGACACTTGATCTGCTGACCTTCTGCCGTGGTGTCGAAGACGAAGTCGTAGGCCCACACCGCGTTGGCCTTGAAGGGTGTGTAAGCCCGCGGTCGATTGCTGGCAAGACGCCTGCGAGGGCGTTTCTTGGGCAGCAGCAGGCCCGCCTGGCGTCAGATGCGGTGGGAGCGCGACCAGCTCAACTCCAAGCCCTGGCGGCGCAGGAAGATCCGGATACGACGGTACCCGTAGCGCGGGTACTGCGCCGACAGCGTTCTCATGGCCGCGATCACCGGGGCGTCCTTGGCCGGCAGGCGCAGCTCGTAACGCAGACCTGATCGAGCCAGCCCAATGAGCCCACAGGCCCTGCGCTGTGACAGGCCCCGCTCGCAAGCGAGGGCGACCTGTTCGCGTCGGGCCTGCGGGCTCACCACTTTTTTGCGTTGATCTCCTTGAGCACCTCGATGTCCAGATCGCGCTCGGCCAGCAGTTTCTTGAGCCTGCTGTTCTCGATCTCCAGAGCCTTCAATCGTTTGACATCGGCCGTTTCCATCTGGCCGAAGTGCTTACGCCAGGCATAGATGGTGGGTTCGCTGACCTTGTGCTCCTTGGCCGCCTCGGCCACGCTGGTTTTGTCTGCCTCACGCAGCACCGTGACCATCTGTTCTTCGGTGAATCGACTCTTTCTCATGGGCTCCTCGCGGGTTGGGAGCCATCTTCCTAGAAACTATTGGTCCAAAGAAACCGGGCAGGTCATTCCAATGCCCAGTGCTACTGAAACTGGGGGGACGTCGCGAAAGGGCGCGTGCCGAGCGAAGAGCTGCCCGAGAGACTCACGAGGGACGGCGTGTACCAACCGTCATGCCTGCTTGCTCAGAGCGGGTGCGCGGAGTCGGACCTTTGGCGAGGACAGGCTTTGTGCTCGTGCAGGCGCCACGACAGCCTGGTCAGGTGCGGGATTCGCGCCTGCTTTGCATCATCAGATTGCCATCAAAGAGACATCAGCGTGTCATCGCCGGCGCGGAAGCTTGTCGGGTAAGCAAAGTCCATCGATATCCAACACCTTGCACATTCAGGAGCGTGTGATGAAAGAATTGCCCAACCCGACATTTGCCCTGTCGCCGGTCGCCTTGCCCAGGGGGTCACTTCATCCGGGTGGCACGCCTTCTCCTGAATCGCAGCTTGCGTCGGCGCGGCACCGGGGCCTGGCTGTCTCCTGGGCGCGACACCAGGACGAAGTCCGGCAGGCCCAGCGTCTGAGATTCGATGTCTTTGCGGGAGAGATGGGTGCCAGGCTTAACTGCCCAGTGCCTGGACATGACATCGATCTGTTCGACGATTATTGTGAGCATTTGGTGGTAAGGGACGAAGCAAGTGGGCAGGTGGTAGGGACGTATCGGGTTCTGACTCCTGCCCAGGCGCGCCGCGTAGGCAGCATCTACAGTGACACTGAATTCGATTTGACCCGTCTGCGGCATTTGCGCTCCCGCATGGTCGAGCTCGGCCGCAGTTGCGTGCACCCTGCGCATCGTCATGGCGGCGTCATCATGGCGCTGTGGGGGGCTTTGGGTGAATTCATGATTCGCAATGAACTCGACACAATGATTGGCTGCGCAAGCATCCCCATGCTGCACAACGGTGTGATCAGCGGCGACGTGGCCGCCAGTATCTGGAGTCAAGTCAGCCGGACACATCTGGCGCCCATCGAGTACCGCGTCACGCCTCGTCTTCCGCTGCCAGTGGAGCGCCTGGACGCGAGTCTCGAAGTAGAGCCCCCGGCGTTGATCAAAGGCTATCTACGTCTTGGGGCGCGAGTGTTGGGGGCTCCTGCCTGGGATCCGGATTTCAATTCGGCCGACTTGCCACTTCTGATGCGCCTTGCTGATTTGCCATCTCGCTATCACAAACACTTTCTGGGGGGGGCTTGAGGTTCCCTGGCCTGCAGCGGCCGGGGGACGTCGCTGGCACGTTCTTCGACGCACTGGGGCCAACAGATCTTGGGCATCCGCGCGAGTCTTTTCCCGGAAAAATAGCGGGCCAAGACGAAGCCAAGGGCCCAGGCCACAAGGCGTATCGCGCGATTTTCATTTCAGATTTGCATCTTGGGACGCCAGGTTGCCAGGCTCATGCGCTGCTGGATTTTCTGAAAGCATTTCCCTGCGACACGCTCTACCTCGTGGGCGACATCGTGGACGGATGGCAACTTCGACGCCGCTGGTACTGGCCGCAAAGCCACAACGACGTTGTTCAGAAATTGCTCAGGCGGGCGCGAAAAGGGTGCCGCATCGTCTTCATTCCTGGCAATCATGACGAGTTTGCCCGAGGGTTTGTCGAACATTCTTTCGGGGGTATCGAAGTGCGGGGGGAAACGCTGCATGTCACGGCCGACGGGCGCCGTCTCTGGGTGATTCATGGTGACGCATTCGACGGCGTGATCCAATGCGCGAGATGGTTGGCCTTTGTGGGCGACAACCTGTATGAGTTCACCTTGCGTTTGAACAGGCATCTCAATACTTGGCGCGCGCGCCTGGGGCTGCCGTATTGGTCGCTGTCCGCTTATCTCAAGTCCCGGGTCAAGAAAGCGCTCAACTATGTCACCGACTTCGAGAGGGCGGTGACAGCCGAGGCGCGGCAGAGAGGGTACGACGGTGTGGTGTGTGGCCACATCCACCGGGCGGAATTGCGCGTGATCAATGACACCTTGTATTGCAATGACGGCGATTGGGTGGAGAGCCGCAGCGCCCTTGTCGAACACCATGATGGCCACCTGGAACTTGTGTATTGGGACAGTGCCTTGGCTGCCCATGCGCCGACGTGGAACAACGGGGCGACGACATGAAGCTCGCGCTGGTGACGGATGCGTGGAAGCCGCAGGTCAACGGAGTGGTCACCACCTTGATCGAGGTGACGCAGGTACTTCGACGGGAGGGCCATGTGATCGAGGTGATCGAGCCTGGCCAATTCCGCACGCGCCCGTGCCCGGGCTATCCGGGAATCGATCTGGCCGTCCGTCCTGGAAAGGAACTCGAAACGCGGCTCGCGGCATTTGATCCTGATGCCATTCACATCGCGACCGAAGGCCCTTTGGGCTGGGCCGCACGCCGTTATTGCTTGCGCAGGAGACTGGCTTTTTCAACGGCGTTTCATACGAAGTTCCCGGAGCTGCTGTACGCCGCATTGAAAATCCCTCGGGCTTTGGGATATGCGGTGCTGCGCCACTTTCACCGTCCCTCGTCGGCGGTGATGGTTCCAACCCAGGGCGTGCTTCGTATGTTGGAGCAGCGTGGATTCAGGAACCTTCGGGGCTGGACGCATGGTGTCGATGCTCATGCGTTCACCTATCGGCCTCAGGTCCAGCCGTATTCCCCGTTAGGCCCGTTGGTCCATCCGGTTCAGTTGTTCGTGGGGCGTCTTTCGCACGAAAAGAATGTCGAGGCGTTCCTCAGGTTGAATACGCCAGGTTCGAAAGTGGTGTGTGGCGTCGGACCGTTGCAGGAAGTACTGCGTGAACGTCATCCATCTGTCCACTGGCTCGGTGTCCTGTCGCGGGAGGAGTTGGCCAAGGCCTATGCAGCGGCGGACGTTTTTGTTTTTCCGAGCTGTTCGGAGACTTTTGGGTTGGTGATGCTTGAGGCGATGGCCTGCGGCACACCGGTGGCAGCTTATCCGGTGGATGGCCCGCTGGAGGTTCTGGGCGGGGAGGGTTTGGAGGCGCGTGGAGGTTTCCTCGACGAGGATCTTGCGAAGGCCTGTCTTGGTGCCATTGCCGTGCCGCGTCACGAAGCACGCGCGCGCGCCCTGGAGTTCAGCTGGGTCCACGCAACACGTGTCTTCGCAAGTCATTTGGTGCCGGTGAGACATCGGCCGGCCAGTCCGATGGGGCAGACCGAACGTATTGTCACGCCATTGTCATGACATTGAAAAACAATGAGTCATGAAATTGACACTGAAAAGCCGTTGATGACGCCCGCATCGATTGAACCGCGCTCAGCAGGAAAAGCCCTCGTGCCCAATCCAGTGGTCGCCAGGACAGGTGTGCAATTGCTTGACCGGGACCACAGCATTCTGGCTTTCAATGAGCGTGTGCTCGACTGGGCTTCTCGCCCCGAGGTGCCGCTGCTGGAGAGATTGCGCTATCTGTGTATCGTTTCCGGCAATCTTGATGAATTCTTCGAGGTTCGTGCGGCCCCCCATCTCGGGGCTGCGCAGGCAGGGGAACGCAGGGGGTTGTACACCACAGCGACTTTCGAGGCGCTTGCGGCCGCTTCTGGCAGATTGGTGGCGCATCAGTACGCGGTCTACAACAACGAGCTCCTCCCCGCTTTTGCCAAGCATGGGATTCAGATCCTTGGCCACGGCGAGCGTGATGCCGAACAGCGCCGCTGGGTTCGGAGTTATTTTGAACGGGAGGTCCGGCCCCTGCTGATTCCCGTGGGGCTGGACCCCGCGCATCCATTTCCCCAGGTCGCAAACAAGTCGCTCAATTTCATCGTTCGACTGGGTGGCGAGGACGCGTTTGGTCGCGCCAACGAGATCGCCATTGTGAAGGTGCCCCGGGTCCTGCCGCGCCTGATCCGTATGCCCGACAAGGTGGCGGGTGGCCAAACTCTTTTTGTTTCCCTGTCCAGTGTGATCCGTTCGCATCTCGCGGATTTGTTCGTGGGTCGGGAGGTCGGTCAGTTTTCCCAATTTCGCGTGACCCGCCATTCGGATTTGTCTGTCGATGAAGACGATGTAAAGGATTTGCGCACAGCCCTGCGACAGGGCCTGGTCCACCGACACTATGGACGGGCCGTTCGCCTGGAGGTTTCAGCCGGGTGCTCGGAGTATCTGAGTGACTTTCTCTTGAAGCAGTTCGGCTTGCCGTCAGCATCCCTCTACAGAGTTCCCGGGCCGGTGAATTTGTCACGGCTGACCCAGCTGATCGAGTTGGTGGACAAGCCCGCCTTGTCTTTCCCGTTGTACAAGTCACGCTTTCCCGTTCAACTGGTCCCCGGGGAGTCCATCTTTGGGCGGTTGAAGTCGGGGGACGTGCTGATTCATCAGCCATTTGAGAGTTTCGACGGCGTGATGGCCTTTCTGCGAGAGGCCGTCCACGATCCGCAGGTGCTTGCGATCAAGCAGACCATTTACCGGACGGGCTCGGATGCGGAGTTGATGGGCCTGCTTCGCGAAGCGGTGCAGCGTGGCAAAGAGGTCACCGCCGTGGTCGAGCTCAAGGCGCGTTTCGACGAGGAAGCCAACATCAACTGGGCGGAATCGCTGGAGTCGGTGGGTGCGCAGGTGGTTTACGGTGTGGTAGGTCTGAAAACGCACGCCAAGATGCTTCTGGTCACGCGGCGCGAGGGCAAGGTTCTGCGCCGCTACGGACATCTGTCGACCGGTAACTACAACCCCCGAACGGCGCGGCTTTATACCGATCTGAGTTACCTGACCGCCGATGTACAGCTGACGACAGACATGGAGCACCTGTTTGTGCATATCGCGAGTCAGAGCCGCTTGCCGAAAATGAACCGCTTGCTGCTCGCACCGTTCAACTTGCACCGGAAGCTGATCACGCGAATTCACGCACTTGGAAGCGCGGCAGCGACTGGTATGGACTGCCGACTGGTCGCCAAAATGAACGCTCTGACGGACGAGGCGCTGATCCACGCGTTGATTCAGGCCGGAAAGCAGGGGGTCAAAATCGATCTGATCGTGCGAGGCGCCTGCATGCTTCCAGCCGGCCAACCCGGAGCGACTGACAACATCCGCGTGCGCTCGGTGATTGGACGATTTCTTGAACACTCACGCGTGTTCTACTTTCGCAGCGGTGAGGAGGAGACGCTATACCTTTCGAGCGCTGACTGGATGAATCGCAACATGTTTCGTCGTATCGAGACGGCATGGCCTGTCGTGGACCCGCAACTGCGCCAACGCATTGTTGACGAGTGTTTGCTGGCTTACCTGCACGATGGCCGGGACGCATGGGACATGGGGCCGGATGGCGTGTACCAGCGGGTCAGATCCGCGCATGGCCACAGCGCCCAGACTGCGCTCATGAACCGCTATGGCCTGCCCGCGGGCAGAACTGAAAGCAACTCATGGACCTGATTCTTTGGCGGCACGCGGAAGCGGAGGAGGCGCGGGACGGCGGCAGCGACATTGAACGCGAATTGACCGGGAAGGGAGAGAAACAGGCGACCCGGATGGGGGCTTGGCTGGATCGGCAACTTCCTGAGGGCGTTCGCGTCTTGAGCAGTCCAGCCCGACGTACCGAACAGACGGTGCAGGCTTTGAACCGGAAATACAAGTTGCGAGCAGAACTTGCGCCCGGCGGCTCCGCGGATGACTTGCTGGCCTTGATTGGCTGGCCTCAAACCCGCCATTCCGTCCTCGTGGTCGGCCATCAGCCGATGTTAGGCCAGACGCTGGCTCGTTTGCTGGGCCTTCAGGAGCGCGAGTGCCCGGTGCGCAAGGGGGCAGTCTGGTGGCTTCGCGCCCGGGAACGGGAAGGTCTGGCCCAGACCGTCGTTGTGACGGTGCAAACACCGGAACTTCTCTGAACTCAGGGCTTGTCCTGCTTGGGGCGGCCGGTTTTGAGCGTGGGCACGGCTGTCACGGCAGCAATGAAATCAGCATCGGTCATGCCCGCGAGCGCTTTGATGCCGGCGCGAAGCAATTCACTCTTTTTTACTGGCGATGCCAATGTCGCCGCACGCAGTTTCAGGTTTTCGATCATGGCGTATTCCGGCTTGGGCATAGTGAAGCTGTCACGCACAAGCTTTGGTTTTTTGGCCTTGACGGGTTTCTCCGCATGCACCGGGTTCCCTGTTTTTTTTGTGCCCGGAGTTGGGGGAGCGACGGCCGCGTGCGACGGTGTGGCTGAGGAGGCGCTGGCCGGTCGCTTGGCGGCCCTGGCTTTCGTGAGGGTCGCTTTTCCAGGTTGGGCCGTTGCGGATTTGACGGATGGGGCGGGCGGCTTGGGCGATGTGCTCATGGTGAATCCTTTAAAACGGTATATATAG
>JAEWVY010000077.1 GCA_023396625.1 Pseudomonadota bacterium
GGGCTATAGGCGAGCCAACCGATCGAGCGCCGCGTGCAGGGTGCCGTCTTTTTTCGCGTAGCAGAAGCGGATGACTCTCTGGTCGAAGCCATTGCCATAAAAGGCCGAGAGGGGGATGGCGGCCACGCCAATCTCCCGGGTCAGCCACTGGCAGAAATCGGCCTCCGGCAGGTCACGCTCCGGGACCGCCAGCCCGGAAATATCCACACATTGGAAGTAGCTGCCCTCACTTGGCAGCAGTTTGAACCGGGTCTTTTCGAGTCCGGCGCGGAACAAGTCGCGCTTGGCGGCGTAGAAGGCGGGAAGTTCCAGATAGGGCGACGGGTCCGCCATGTAGGCAGCCAGTCCATGCTGCATGGGGGTGTTGACCGCGAACACGTTGAATTGGTGGACTTTGCGGAACTCCGCGGTCAATGGCGCAGGGGCGCAGACCGTGCCGACTTTCCAGCCCGTCACGTGGTAAGTCTTGCCGAAGCTGCTGACGATGAAGGCGCGGGCGGCCAGACCGGGATAGCGCGCGGCGCTCAGGTGTTCTTGGGGCGCGTAGACCATGTGCTCGTACACCTCGTCGCTGATCAGCAGCACGTCGGTTGGAGCCAGGAGTTCCTGCAAGCGCAGCATGTCCGCGTGGGACCAGATGGTGGCGCTGGGGTTGTGCGGGCTGTTGACGAGGATGGCCCGGGTGCGCGGCGTGATCGCGGCGGCGATGCGGTCGAAGTCGGGTCGGAAGCTGCCCGGTGTCAAGGGCACAGGGACCGCGGTGCCCCCGGCGAGTTCGATGTTGGGGACGTAGCTGTCATAGCACGGCTCCAGGACGATGACCTCGTCGCCCGCATGGACAACGGCCAGGATGGCCGTCAGGATGGCCTGCGTGGCCCCGGCGGTCACCGTGATCTCGGTTCCGGGGTCGTAGGTGGCTCCGTGCAATGCCTGGACCTTGTGGGCCACGGCCTGGCGCAGGGCTGGTATCCCAGGCATCGGCGGATACTGGTTGTGACCGGCGCGCATGGCGGCGTCGACGGCGTCGATCAGGCGCGGGTCGCAGTCGAAATCGGGAAAACCTTGTCCCAGGTTGACCGCGCCCGTTTCTGCCGCGAGCGCCGACATGACGGAAAAGATGGTGGTGCCGACCTTGGGCAGCTTGGTTCGAAGGGGAGGGGTGCGTTCGCTCACGGTACTCATGAAAGGATCTTTACAGTTCATAGTCGTTGACATGCCCGCTCATGGCGCGGTCGACGAGGTTGCGGTCAAGGCGGTCGCTGAGGAGTTCGGCGAATCTGTAGACAAAGTTGCGCAGGTAGGCGCCGCGGCGGAAAGCCACACGCGTCACGTTCTGGCCAAAAAGATACCCCAGCGGGCGCGTCACCAGATCACCGCCAGCGTCCACGGCCTTCAGCTCCCGCACGGCCATCTCGGCCACGATGCCGATGCCCAGGCCCAGGCGGACGTAAGTGGTGATGACGTCCGAGTCGATCGCCTCGAGGGCGATGCGCGGCACCAGCTTGCGTTGCGCGAAAGCATGGTCGATCCGGGTGCGCCCGGTGAACGACGGGTGGTAGGTGATCAACGGCTCGCGCGCGAGGTCCTCCAGGCTGATGCGCTCCTTGGATGCCAGGGCGTGGCCACTTGGAAGGACCAGCATGTGCTGCCAGTCGTAGCAGGGCAGGGTGACGAGTTCCTCGTAATCCACCAGCGATTCCGTGGCAATCCCGATTTCGGCCACTTCGTCGACGAGCATTCTCGCGACCTGTGCCGGCGTGCCCTGATGCAGCGCGACATTGACTTTGGGATAGGCGGCACGCAGCCCGGCCACAGGCACGGGCAGCACGTAGCGCGCCTGGGTGTGGGTCGTGGCAATCGACAGGGTGCCGCTGTCCTGCGCGCTGTATTGTTCCCCGATGCGTTTGAGGTTGGCAATTTCCCGCATGATGAGCTCGATGCTCTTGAGCACGTGTTGCCCCGGCTCGGTGATCCGCTTGAGGCGTTTGCCATGGCGGGCAAAGATGTCCACGCCAAGTTCCTCTTCCAGTTCGATGATGGCCTTGGACACCCCGGGCTGAGAGGTATGCAGCGCCTTGGCCGCCTCGGTCAGATTGAGGTTGCGACGCGCAGCTTCCTGAACGAAGCGAAACTGGTGAAGATTCATACAGAATGTGGACTAATAATTCATTTTATTATGCATTAATTGATCTATTGAGTTCGCCCAGAAAATTTCTGCGCAACCACGCACCAGATGGTTTTTCGTCAAGGCAGTGCCAATCGCGCCAGCAAATCTGTCACGCGGGAGTCTTCACCCACCGGGGGTAGGCATTCGAATCCCGTCTGCGGGAAGGTGGCTCGAAGCTGCGTCAGCAACGCGTTCAGGTCATTGCGGGCGTGCCGGCCCGCGCCGAGGAACAACGGCACGATCCGAATATTTCGCAGCATGTGCCGGGCCAGCATCTGATGGACAGCCTGTGGCAGATCTGGCGGCGTGATTTCGAGAAACGCGCAGGCCACCGGCGTTTCCGGTGCGATTTCACCCAGGCGTGTCGCCTCAGCGTCCATGGGATCGCGCCACAGCGGGTCACGCGAGCCGTGCGCAAACAGGATGACGCCCGTATCGCTTGATTTCATCGCCGCAGCACCAGCCAGCCGAAGGCCGCCAGCGAGAACACGGAGTAGAGCAGGCTGGGTGCCGCTGCCGTCAACCAGGGTTGCCAGTTCTGCACATTGCCGAGAAAGCCGAAGACATTGTTCAGCAGAAAGAAGCTGATTCCAGCCATCACGCCGCCGAACACGTAGCCCGTGACGCCGCCAGAGCGGAAATGCAGGTAGGCAAACGGCAGTGCCAGGACGACCATCACCAAGCAACTCATGGGATAGAAGACCTTGCGCCAGAATTCCACTTCGTACCGCTGTGCGCTTTGGCCATTGGCGCGCAGGTGCCGCTGATACTCGAACAGCGCGAGTGTTTTCATGCGCTGGGGTTTCAGGACGGCAGCCGACACCATTTCACCGGTGATCCCGTTGACCCAGCGGAGTTCGGGGGTGTGAACACGACTGATGCTGGCGACATGCTGACCGGACATTCCGAACTCCGTTCGTTCTGCGTCAATCAGGGTCCAGGCGCCTGCGGGACCAAAAGTGGCGCGGGCCGCCTGAATTTGTGCCTTGAAATAGCCTGAAGCATCGAATTCGAAGATACGAACACCCATCATGTTGCCATCGGGTGCGAGCGCACGGACGTTCACGGAAAAGGAGGCGTTCGGTTGGTGCTCCTTGAGCCAGGCGCCAGTCTGGCCGACTGTGATCAGGCCAAGGTAGCGGGCCTTGAGCAGTTGAGCCACCCGGTCCACGGGAGGGGCCACGTAGTCACCGATGAAGAAAGTCAATGCG
Organism: Pseudomonadota bacterium; assembly: GCA_023396625.1. Classification (GTDB taxonomy): domain Bacteria; phylum Pseudomonadota; class Gammaproteobacteria; order Burkholderiales; family Burkholderiaceae_C; genus JAEWVY01. The sequence goes on from JAEWVY010000077.1 coordinate 3,379, forward strand.
ACGAACACCAGGCCCAGTTGCATCACGGTCCGCAAGGCCAGCCATGGCCCCAGCCCGCTGGTGCGAAGAATGGTGAATTCCGAGCTTTGTGCAAATCGCGCCATCACGAACACGCCACCAATCAGAACGGCGATGGGCAACAGTTCGTAGAGATGGCTGGGCACCTGCAGGGCGACGTAGAGCAACGCGGTGGAAAATTGGTAGCCTTTGCCCACGCCCTTGCCAACGACGGAAAGTTCGTCGACAAGATCGAAAAAGAAAAACAGCGACAGAAATCCGAGCGTGACGAAAGCCACGGCCCGAATGATTTCGGTGTGAATCAAGCGGCGCAGTGTTTTCATGAGCTTGACTCCCGCGAACACACGGCAGGCCTGAGCACTGAGCCGCGCCGCCACTGCCAGTTCTGGTGGCGCGCAGCAAGCCAAGTCATTGCGATCATCAGCACCCCGCCGTGCAACAGGGTGATCCAGACCGGCAGACTCACGCGTCCCTGTGCGACCCAGGCACTTCCCAGGCTGATCAGGTTGTAGTACACGACGAAGGTCAGGAGCGCAAGGACCTGATTTCCACTTCGGCTTGCACGGGGATTGACGCTGGAGACGACCAGTCCAATGAGAATCACGTTGATTCCGGCCAAGGCTAGACCGATGCGCCAGCCCAGTTCGCCGAGGTGGGCTGCGGACCGTTGCCGCAGCAACTCAAGGGTCGTCATGGCCTTGCTTGGTTGCGCTTCTCGTGCACCCAGGCTGTCACCTTTCACCCGAACGCCGTAATGCTCAAACTCGCTGAGTCTGAGGTCCAGCGTCCCGCTTTCGGACATTTCGATGCGCTGACCGTTGTTGAGCATCAAAAAGCGGTCTCCATGCATCGTCTCGACCCGGCCACTGTGCGCAGAGATGACAGACGCCTTCCCGTTTTCCACCGAGGAGATGAACACATTGGTTCCCTGCTTGTTGTCTGGTGAATCCTTGTCGATGAAAAACACGCGGCTGCCGTCGGCCGACTCCTGAAACTGGCCAGGTGCAACGCGTTCGATGTCGCCGCGCCGTTCGTAGCGATCTTTCAGATCCTGGGTCTGCTGATTGGACCATGGCCAGACCACCAGGGCCAATGCGGCAATGGCCAGCACAACGGGCCAGGCGAAGCGGAACAGTGACGGCAAAAAGGCCGCCAGGCCCTGGCCACCGGAGAACCAGATCACCATTTCACTGTCGGCATACATGCGCGACAGGGTGGACACAATGGAAATGAACAGGCTCAGGGTCAACAGCGTCGGCAGGTGACCCAGCACCGTGAACCCCATGACCAACAGGACTTCCGATGGGTTGACACTGCCGCGGGTAGCCAGTCCCAAGGTCCGGATCAGCATGATCGTCATCACGATGGTGGCCAGCACCACGACCGTGGCCCCGAAATTGCGCGCCAGTTCCCTGCGGATGGAAGAATGGAATAACATTGATCGAGAGGAAAAATCTGATTATGAACTTTGAACTCGTTTCGCTCGACTGGATGAGTGTGGTGTCGGAGAAGGCGGATGCATTGCTGGTGCTGGTGCCAGAGCATTTCACACGGGGCAGGGGCGCATTGTCCAGGCTGGTCGGTGAGGCCGTGGACTCTGGCGATCTTGACACCAAGGCTGGAAAATTGCTGCAAGGATGGCGTGTCCCTGGGGTAGCCGCTCCGCGACTGGTATTGGCTGGCGCGGGCGACGGCTCTCCACGGCAGATACGGACCGCCGTAACGGCGGCTGTGGCGGCGATTCGGACCATGCCCGTCAAACACCTGATCATTTGCCTGCCCGCGGGCTGTGGCGATGCCGGCGTGTACGCCGCCGTGCTGGCTTCGGCGGACGGCAGCTATGTCTACGCCAGCACGAAGTCAAAACCTGAAACCAGAAAAATCAAGAAGGTAAGCATTGGCGTTTCCGATGCGCATGCCGTACGGCCCACCTTTGATCGGGCCGTGGGCACCGTGGTGGGCATAGAAGAAGCCAGGGAATGGGCCAATCGCCCGGCCAATCATGCCACGCCGGCGGTGCTTGCCAAAGCAGCTCAAGCGCTGGCGAAAGGCCAGCCACGGCTGAAATGCGAAGTGTTCGGACCGAAAGAAGTTCAGAAGCTTGGCATGGGGGCATTTCTAGCGGTCGCGCAGGGCACGGAGGAACCGTTGCGCTTCATCGTGCTGCGTTACAACGGCGCGCAACGGAACGTGCAACCTGTCGTGCTGGTGGGCAAGGGCATCACTTTCGATAGCGGAGGTATCTCCATCAAGCCAGCGGCAGAGATGGACGAAATGAAATTCGACATGAGCGGCGCAGCGAGCGTACTTGGCGTCTTTCGGGCGCTGACCGAACTCCAGCCGGCGCTCAACGTGGTCGGACTGATTCCTGCATGTGAGAATTTGCCAGATGGACGAGCGGTCAAGCCTGGGGATGTGGTGACCAGTCTTGCGGGTCAGACCATCGAAATCCTCAATACCGATGCCGAAGGTAGATTGGTGCTCTGCGATGCGTTGAGTTATGCAGAGCGGTTCAAACCCACGGCGGTGGTCGATATCGCCACTTTGACAGGCGCGTGCATGATTGCGCTGGGTGGGGTTCGCAGTGGCCTTTTTTCGTCGAGTGACGAACTGGCCGAGGCGCTGCTGAAAGCCGGCGAATCGTCGATGGATCTGTGCTGGCGGATGCCGCTCGACGATGACTATGCCGAGGGACTGAAGTCCAATTTTGCGGATGTGGCCAACGTGGCGGGACGGGCAGGGGGGGCGGTGACGGCCGCGAAATTCCTTCAGCGGTTTGCCGGCAAGTTTGACTGGGCACACCTCGATATCGCTGGCACGGCCTGGAAGAGTGGGGCCGCCAAGGGCGCCACGGGCCGGCCGGTCGCATTGCTGATGGAGTACCAGCTGTCATTGCCGGGAAAAGCGAGCACCGGGAACGCGCATCCCTCGGGTCGCGGGATTGAGCCGATGCCGAAAATGCCGGCCCGCCCTCGTGGCGTCAGCGCTCCCGCACGCTCCAAGGCCTCATGAGCGAAGTCATTTTTCACGTCAACACACCGGACCCTCTGGCTTACACCTGTCGGCTTTTGCGAAAAGCGCTGGGCCGTTATGCGAAGGTCGTCGTGTCCGGGGATGGAGACGTCCTGGGGCGACTGGATACAAGTTTATGGACATTCGCAGCCCAGTCATTTGTGCCCCACTGCTGGTCGGATGCGGAAAAAACGATGCTGCGGGCATCGCCCGTGGTCCTTGGGACTGCTGACTCGGCCTTGCCCTCGGCACCTCTTCTGGTCAGGCTGAATGGAACTGCGGCGGCTGAATTGGAGCGGTTTCCAAAGGTCATCGAAGTGGTTGGCCAAAACGAACCGGCACTGCAGGAGGCTCGCGGGCGTTGGAAATATTACCTGGCACAAGGTCATTCGGTGACACACCATGACATCGGTCGCACGGAGTTCTCGCATGGTTGAAAGGTCGGGCCCCATGCACCGATTCGTGCCAACGCTCACTGAAGTGGTGCCCCACACGGACACTTCCCAACCGGAAAACGTTTCCGTGCCGAGCATTTCCCGCGAAGAGTTCGAAATCCTGGTCGAGCAGATGCTCCGACGTGCGGAAAAGGCACTGGGGCAGCATTTGCCGGAGTCGCTGTCGATTCTGTTGCACGAACAGGCGTTGGCGATCACTGAAATGATGCGCAAAGAGATCCAGTCCACGGTGCGCAAGGTCATCCTGGAAACACTGGCGGAACGCGTCCAGGCGAACAGGGAACGATAAGGGTGGGGTGCTTTGCGCGCCCAAGACAATGGATCTGTGGCGCGGAATAATCCCTGGAAACTAGCATGTTCCCTATGGTTCAGGCCCGTAAATTGCGATATGTTCTTGGCCGTTGAGTCAAAAAGTTAACATCTCAACTTTCATCCTCTGGAGATTCTTATGCAATTGAAATTGAAGCTGACCGCTATCGCTGCCCTTGCCGCTACCGCTGGCATGGTGTCTGCACAAGACGTGCAGGTGGTCAAGATTGGTCACGTTGCGCCGATGTCTGGTGCTCAGGCCCATTACGGCAAGGACAACGAAAATGGCGTCCGGATGGCCATCGAGGACCTGAATACGCAGAACATCGTAATCGGTGGGAAGAAAATCAAGTTCGAAATTGCGGCAGAAGATGACGCAGCGGATCCGAAGCAGGGCACGGCCGCTGCGCAGAAGTTGTGTGACGCCAAGGTTGCTGGCGTGGTGGGCCACCTGAATTCCGGGACCACGATTCCTGCTTCCAAGGTCTACAACGACTGCGGTATTCCGCACGTCACGGGTGCCGCCACCAACCCCAATCTGACCAAACCCGGTTACAAGACCACGTACCGCATCATCGCCAATGACAACTCCCTGGGCGCAGGTCTGGCTTTCTATGCCGCCGATGCGCTCAAATTGAAAAAGGTGGCTGTGATCGACGATCGCACGGCCTACGGGCAAGGCGTGGCCGAGGTGTTCAAGAAGACTGCCGAAGCCAAGGGTATGCAAGTGGTCGACCAGCAGTACACCAATGACAAGGCCACCGACTTCATGGCCATCCTGACTGCCATCAAGGCCAAAGCGCCCGACGCCATTTTCTACGGTGGCATGGATGCTCAGGCAGGTGCCATGCTTCGCCAACTGGATCAGTTGGGCATGTCAAATGTCAAATTCTTCGGCGGTGACGGGATCTGCACCAACGAAATTATCAAGATCGCCGCCGGCGCCAAGAGCCTGGGCGGCGTCGTTTGCGCTGAAGGTGGGTCGTCTATCGCCAAGATGCCCGGTGGCACGGCTTGGAAGGCGCGCTACGACGCAAAGTACACCGGGCAATTCCAGATTTACAGCCCCTATACCTACGATGCCACCTTCGTTCTCGTGGATGCCATGAAGCGAGCCAATTCTGTGGATCCGAAGGTTTACACGCCCAAGCTCATCGAAACGAACTTCAAGGGCGTGACGGCGAACATCGCTTTCGAGCCCAATGGCGAACTCAAGAATCCGGCCATCACCTTGTCCGTCTACAAGGATGGCAAGAAGGTAGCCCTGAACTGATTCAGTGCGTGCTCTGCATGAAAAAAGCCACCTTCGGGTGGCTTTTTTCGTTCAAGGTGGCAACGGTCCAAAGTGCATCTTTGATTCTGAACCACCATCTTTAATTTAACATAATATACAGACAGGAAACAGCCAGCGTTGAAAGCCGGGGGGGCATCTTAGCCGCAAGCCCGGCCCCCCTGTTTTTTCTTTCCTCAATTGGAGAAAAAACATGCGTTCAACACATGGCCCCGTTCAACGCGGGAACAAGCAATTTGCTGTCTATGCCGGGGATGGTGTATATCTTTCGGCGGTTGCTGTCGGCAACGTTCGCGGCGAATCAATCGAATCAATCGCATTCGCGGGGCCTGAGCGTTCGATAAGACTTGCGCGCTGCGAAGCGGTGGCGGCGTGCCATGTAGCGCGTCGGGCTGGCGTGCCGGCGTGGATCGTGCGGCATCCTGTTGATATGGCTAAGTGGCTTGTGGACGTTGCGAGGGTGTGCCGGTGACAAGGGCGGCAATCCCTTCTGACATCCGGGGCAAGTTGCAAGGATTGCGGGCTGAGTTCGCACGGCGCACGGTCGAGCGCGCGCCGGGCGCATGGTCGAGGTTGCACCTTGACACGCGGGCCGTGCTGCTGATGCTGGCGGGCGTTGACCCGGCGCAGGATCAAGAACTTTCCACGCTGGCACTAAAAGACTGGCGTGAGTTCTCGCCGGTCGAACGGGCGGCAATCACACAAGCGGCGGACGCGCTGCGCTGGCAGTTGAACGGAGCGCGCGATCTAGCGCAGGTGTGACCATGCGCCAGCTGGCCGATACATCAAGCCTGCGGGCGTGGCGCGCGTCAAAGCCGCATGTCAATGACGTCACGCGGGCCGTTCGCCACGCGCTGGACGGCGTGCCGGTGCAATGGCATCAGGCCATGGCGCACCTGGGGGAAATGCGAAAGGACGCGCCGGGATGGCTTGCATGTCTTGAGGCGCTGGACGCCATCAGAGAATTTGAGACGGCACACGGCAACGCGGCGCGCTGGTGCCTGAGCGATTCTGACGTGCGCGACATGGCGCGGCGCATCGCGGATGAAGCGGAGGAACTTGACGGCCTGGAGGTTGCGGCGGGCGCGTCGATAGAACGGCGGTTCGACACACTGCGCATGCTCGCGCGAGTGTCGGGAGTCGACGTGGCGGCGTTGTCGGTCGAAGGGTCCATCGCGCGGATGAAAGATGAGACGTGGTGGCGGCGGGCGCTGCGCGTCAAGGTAGCGCGGGTGGTCGAAGCCGGGGCCGTCAAGCTGGGCATCGTCAACGCCAGGGCAGGGGGCTACGCCAGCAATAACGCGGTGACGCGCCGGGCGGATCAGTTGCAGCGCAACGCGCTGGCGCTGTCGCAAACCTTCTATCGGAATGAGGCGGGCCAAGTCTATTCACTGGCGGAACTGGCGGCGGCATCAGTGTCAAACCCGGAAATAAGGGGCGGCGAACTGATGACGCGGATCAGAGGCGCGGAGGAATACGCGGACGCGCTCGGGCACGTCGGGCTATTCGTGACGTTGACCTGTCCCAGCGCCATGCACGCCATGACGCAGGGTAGCGGTGGCAGGCCGATCAAGAACAAACGATATGACGGCGAATCAACACCGCGCGACGGTCAAGCGTGGTTGCGGCGGCAGTGGTCAAGAACGCGGGCCGCACTGGCGCGCTGCGGCGTCAAGGTGTACGGCCTGCGGGTGGCCGAGCCGCACCACGACGCCACGCCACACTGGCACGCGCTGCTGTGGGCAGAGTCTGAGCAGACGGCGGCGCGGGCGGAATCCATCATCCGAGACTACTGGTTGCGCGAATATGGCGAAGAGCGCGGGGCGGAAAAAAACCGGGTCAACGTCAAGCGGATGACGGCGGGCGGCGCGGCGGGCTACGTCGCAAAGTACATCGCAAAGTCAGTCGGGCACCACGTACTGCCGGACAGCCTGGACAGCGCGCAGGGCGAACTACTGACGGTCGAAGCGGGGGACGTGCCGGGCCATCGCAGGGTGGACGCCTGGGCCGCGACGTGGGGCATCCGCCAGTTCCAATTTATCGGCATGCCATCGGTGACGGTGTGGCGCGAACTGCGGCGAGTCACAAGCGACCAAGCGGGCACGGCGCGCGTGCAATGGGGTGACGTGGGCGCATGGCGGGCCTGGGCGGCCAGTGGCGCGCGGACGCTGGAGGGGCTGGGCGGGGTGCCGTGCTGGCGGACGTTCATGGTCGCCATGGGCGGGCATTGCCTGGGGCGCGGACGCTGGGCGCTGCGGGTCGCGCGGCGCGCGGAGCCGGGCCGGGTCAACCGATACGGGGAAGAACTGAGGCGCTGTGCATGGCGGGCCGTGGGCGTTGAGACTGAATCGGGCCGGTGGCTTGTGTCGAGGCGGCAGGCGTGGGTCCACGTATCGCAGCGGGAGGGGGAGGACACGGCGGCGCGAAGCGCTGCCGCTTGGACTGGTTTCAATAACTGTACGGCCCGGTTGACGGGGCGCATGCGGTCAGCGCTGCTGGGGCTGAAACAAGGGGGGGTGAACAGGCATGGCATGGGTGATCCGCACTATTTGGGCTCGCGAATGGGCCGTGGTGCCGGCTGGTTTGTGGTTGACGGTGCCGGCTGGGCATGTGCTGAACGTGGCGCATGGCGGGCCGCTGGTGATTGACGGCATGTTGCGCTTGGACGGCGCAGTGAGGGTATCGAATGTTTGATTTGTTGATAAGGGAAGCGGAATCTGTGGCGCAGGTGCCGGTGCCACTGCCGGGGCGCGTGATCGTGTTCGCGGGGCCGGGAGGGGTGTTGATATTGCGACACGCTGACGGCTCATTCACGGACGCGGCGGGGCAGGCCGTGACGTTTGGGCAGGGGGGCGGGCAATGACGCACGCAACACCACTTATCGCGGCGGAGTTGATCCGCGTGGGATGCACGCCGGCAGCGGAAGGCGAGCCTCAAAAGTCAATAGAGGTCAGTCTTGAGACGGTCGAGGATGGGGTAAGCCGTGATCGCGCGTCGGCCAAGTTCTATGTTGACCTGTCGTTGTCGTGGCTGGCGAGTGTTGGCTTGGTCGGGCTGGTGGACGTGCGCGGGTATCGGGTGGTTTGGTCCATTGATCAAGTAGGGAAGTGGCTGGCTAAGTCGCTGAGTGGTGCGCCATGTTCGGTGTTGTTGTCTATAAGTGACGCATCGAAAGTGCCGGTGCGGTGGACGGCGGCGCGGGTGGTGTCGCAACTTGACAAGGTGGCTGCGCTGAGCGCGGATGGGATGCGGGCAGAGGCGCAGGCAAAGCGCGAAACAGCGCAAGCCTGGGCGGCGGGGCCGCGTCGAGCGGCGGTCATGGAAGCGGCGGACGCGATGGAAGACTGCGCGGACATGCTGGACATGGTTCATGCGCCGGCTCCGGCTCCGGCCCCGGCCCCAGCCCCAGCCCCAGCCCCAGCCCCAGCCCCGGCCCCGGCTCCGGCTCCGGCTCCGGCTCCGGCTCCGGCTCCGGCTCCGG
>JAEWVY010000054.1 GCA_023396625.1 Pseudomonadota bacterium
TCATGACTTTCCAGGCCTATTTGGACAATATCAAAACCAAAGCAGGCAAGACGCCTGACGATTTCAGGCAACTGGCCACCGAGTCAGGTGTGTTGAATCCCAGCATGAAAGCGGGCGAACTGGTCGCGTGGCTGAAGCAGGAGTTCAACTTGGGGCACGGCCATTCAATGGCGATCTGGGCTGTCTTCAAGCAGAACGGATGGGTTGATTCTCCGAAAGGAAAAAAGCCGGGATGAATACTTCCGAGGCGTTGCCGCGAGGTATCGGGCGCGGCCAGGCCCAGTTTGCCGCGATGGCCAATCTGGGCCCCAAATCGGCGCAGGCCCTCGCCGGCGCGGGCATCACCTCCATGGCGCAACTCCGCCGCCTTGGGGCCGTTGCGGCCTATGCCACAGTGAAGCAATGCGAGCCCAAGGTCACGTTGAATCTGCTGTGGGCGCTGGAGGGCGCTCTCTCGTCGCTGCCTTGGCAAACTGTCGCCAGAGTCCATCGCACCAGCCTGCTTCTCGCGCTGGAACAGCATCAAAAAAAGCGGCCGACTCCCTGAGCCGGTGGAGCCGGGCTGTGGCCACCCGCTGACGGCGAACGTGGAGCGGAGTGGACGACGCTTTGTGATGCACATCCATAGCGGACAGCGGCAGTGGTACAAATCATGGCGTCGAACATCTGTTCCAGATGACGCGGGAGATGCCATGAAAATCATACGGATTGAGCGTTTGAGCCAGAGCGACAGTTGGGTGAGGGACCGCGGACGTTCTTGTGCGAACAGGTCCTAGCCACCGAATGCCAAGGCTTTGCCAAATGTGTATCGATTCAGTCACCCTGGCGGCATTCGCGAGCGCGTATACGGAAGGCATGACCAGCATCCGCGGCCGGCGTGTTCAGCGGTTGCTGAGGCGCGAATTTTCTGGGGCCGAGCATGTGTTGCTGGCGCAGCTTGGCGCGGGTGGAGCGGCGGTTCTCGGCTTGTCGTCCAGTGGCGCGGCCCTCTGCGCCACGGATGGCAAGGGAAAACACGCGTCCATTGTGAAGTGGACACATGGGTCGGCGATGGCGATCGAGACGCGGTTTGATTTGCACAAGGATTCCTTGCCGGTTTTAAGCACGACCCCCCTTTTCATCGCGACCCTGCGCCAACAGATTCGTCTGCGGGTGCCTTCGGACGCCATTCCCTCGGGGGCGCGCCCCCTTGTGTCCAGGGTGCTTGACGCTCTGGCATGAACGCGCTCGACGACCCGGCGCCTGGTTTTGTATTCTTGTCACCCGCATGGTGGAAGATGCCGGTTTGAAGGACAGCGACTTTTGCCGGGGTCGCGCCGACCGAAAACGTATCAGACAGGAGGGGCATTCCCATGTTTCTGGCCATGCGGGTCCCGTTCGTCCTCTTGGGCGCATTCTTTGTCGTGTTTGGCTTTCACCTTCGCCGCATGAATGCGAAGGCCTTGTCATGGCCCTCGGTGGAGGGAACGGTCACCAGATCGGCAGTCGTTGCCGACGCCCGTGGCGAGGGTGTGAGCGCGGAAATCAGGTACAGCTACATGGTCGATGGCGCCACTTTCTGCTCGGGACAATTCTCTTTTGGTGTCAGACAAAACTCCCCCGCAGGAGAGCAAGGCCTTGTCGAGGCTTATCCCGTGGGGCGTCGTGTCGTGGTCCATTACGACCCAGGGAATCCGGGTCTGGCCGTCATAGAGAAACAGGCGTCGGCTGGATGGGCCGTTCTTGTGATGGTGGGGCTGGCGTTTGTGGGGCTGGGCCTGCTTGCGCCGTAATCGAGAGTCGCCTTTGTGGTGTTCATTCAGGCGAGATGCCGGGGTGACAGGGGGTATTTTCCCGCGTGAAAGCGAATGGAGGATGAATGAGAAGCTTGGGTTGGGCCTTCCATGTTTTGTTGGCCCTGGTGGTTTCCGGATGTGCGTCGTTGCCGAATGTGACGACAGGCCAGGTGGATGGCCGGCAGGTTGAATATGCACTCTCTGGACAAGGGAACCCGGTCGTCGTTTTTGAAAATGGTCTCGGTGGCACGATGGATTGGTGGTCCAAGGTTTTTCCGGAAACTTCAAAAAATGCCACGGCTTTTGTCTACAACCGCCCTGGGTACGGAAGAAGTGATCCGGCTTCCACGCCACGTGACGGCCTGCATATCGTCGATGAGTTGCGGGCGCTGCTGCGGAGCCGGGGTCTGAAGCCGCCCTATGTCTTGGTGGGGCACTCCCTGGGTGGGTTGTACATGCAGTTGTTTGCGCGTCGTTACCCTGGCGATGTGGCGGCTCTCGTGCTCGTCGATTCCACACATCCCAACCAGATGAAAGGGGCGGGCGCGACCGAGAACTGGCCTGCCTGGTTGCGTGTGGCGTTTGATGCGGCCTCTTCGGCCGCCGCGAAGGATGAGCTGGGTGCGATTGACCTGACGGGAGAAGAGGTACTGAGTTTGCCGACCTTCGTTGGCAAACCGGTGATCGTGTTGAGCGCGTTGCAGCCCATGAAAGAAAAGTCCGCGCTGGCCGATCACGCCAACGAAAAGCGCCAGGATATTGTCAGGCTTCATCCCGGCAGCAGGCAAATATGGGTCAATGCCGGCCATGGCATTCCCCTGGAGAAGCCGGAGGCTGTCATTTCGGCAATTCGCCAGGTTCTGTCTCCATAGCGCGGAGCGGTGACCAGTGGCGGCGGCGACGGGACGCCGCCGGATTGAACCACTGGCTTCACACCTTCAAGAGATTCTGTCCGTGGGGTGGGTATGTTCACGCCGAGGTGTCTTGATTCGGACGTGCTGTCGGGAAAAAAAGAGGGCGGCGCTTTCGAGCGATGTC
>JAEWVY010000095.1 GCA_023396625.1 Pseudomonadota bacterium
CCTCGGGCCTGTCCGGGTCGATCAGATAGCCGAAGTGGAAATTGCCATCGCCCACGTGGCCCACCAGGAAGTAGGGGATGCCACTCGCGTTGGCCTCGGCCACCGAGTCGAGAAGACAGTCGGCCAGCCGGCTGATCGGCACGCAGGTGTCGGTGGAAATCGCGCGGCAGCCGGGCTTGCTCTGGATCGCGGCGAAATAGGCGTTGTGCCGCGCCGTCCACAGGCGGGTGCGTTCTTCGGGCGTCGTGGCCCACTCGAAGGCATTGCCATGGTTCTCCGAGGCGATGTCCTGCACCGTCTCGGCCTGTTCCTTCACGCTGGCGGGGGAGCCGTGGAACTCCATCAGCAGCAGATGCTCCTCGCGCAGGCCCAGCTTGGCATAGGCATTGACCATCTTCACCGTGTTGGCGTCGACGAGCTCCACGCGCGCGATCGGCACGCCGAGCTGAATGGTCTCAATGGTGGTCTGCACGGCGTCCGCGATCGTGGGGAACGAGCAGATGGCCGCGGAAATTGCCTCGGGCAGCGGATAGATGCGAACCGTGACTTCAGTGATCACCCCCAGCGTGCCCTCGCTCCCGACGAACAGCCGCGTCAGGTCGTAACCGGCGCTGGACTTCTTGGCGCGGGTTCCGGTGCGGATGATTTCACCGCTGGCGGTGACGACTTCCAGTGCCAGCACGTTCTCGCGCATGGTGCCGTAGCGCACAGCGTTGGTACCGCTGGCGCGTGTGGCGCTCATGCCGCCGATCGTGGCATCCGCGCCGGGGTCGATCGGGAAGAACAATCCGGTGGACTTGATTTCCTCATTGAGCTGCTTGCGCGTGACGCCGGCCTGCACGGTCACGGTCAGATCCTCGGCGTTGATCGACAGCACCTTGTTCATGCGGCCTACGTCGATGCTGATGCCGCCCTGCACGGCGAGCAGGTGGCCCTCGAGCGAAGAGCCGACGCCGAACGGGATCACGGGAACCTCGTGCGCGCTGGCCAGGGCCACGGCGTCGGCCACGTCGCGGGTGCTTTCGGCGAACACCACCGCGGCCGGAGGCGGCACCGCAAAGGACGATTCGTCCCGCCCGTGCTGCTCGCGTACCGCCAGTGCCATGGAACACTGGGCGCCAAACCGGGCCTTGAGGGCGTCCAGCAGGGCTTGCGGCACTTCGCGGGGGTGGATTTCAGGAACCAGATGGGACACGGAGGCGGGCGCGTTCATGGGAGGACCTTTCGGCAGAGGTTGGCAGTTTAGGCTTTCAGCCCGCGGCCGTCACGCCACAGCCGTGGCGCCACGAGACTGACAGGGAAATCCGGGGAAATTTTCATGGCCTGGGCGCAGACAGCGGGAGTGACAAGGGATCAGCAGGCCTGCTCCCAGTGGTCGGCGCGTAGCACCAGCTTGCCGAGCAGGCGTTCAAACTGTCCGCGTTCGCGCTCGGTCAGAACGGACAGCATGGCCTGCTCACGTTGCTGGAACATCGGGATGATCTCGGTGTACAGCGCCTCGCCGGCCGGCGTGATCTTCAATGGCGCGCGCCGGCCGTCGGCCTGATCGACCTGCTTTTCGATGAGGCCCTGACGCACCAGCTTGGTCACGGCCTGGCTGATGCTGTTCTTGGGTCGGCCGGTGATTTCGCAGATGTCCTGCGCCATCAGGATGCCCAGGTGCCTGAGGCAGAAGAGCACCACGAACTCGGACCGCGCCAGCCCGGTGCGGCGCGAAATTTCGCTGTACAGCGGCCCGACGAAAAAGTTCGCCAGATAGCTCAGGCGATAACCCACGGTGATTTCGCTGCGCGTCAGGATGGATCGGCGGTGAAGAGACATGCTGCAAATTGTAGTTGACACAAAGTTCTTTGGCGAACTAATATAGTTCCACCTAGAACCAATTTGGAGACCTGACATGCTTTCCGGAACTTTCACGCGTGGCCCTTCCTCCCGTCGCCAGTGGCTTGGCGGCTTGCTTGCCGCCGGCGCGGTCCCCATGGCGGGGTGGCTGCCCTCCGCGCAGGCGCAGACACGGGAAATCAAAGCCTTGTCCGGTTTTCCGCCGAACATCGCCTTCTCCCGAGACATCATTCGCATCTACCTGGACAACCTCCAGAAGGCTTCGGGCGGCCAGATCACGTCCCGCCTGAGTGGGCCGGAGGTGGTGCCGTTCGCCGATCAGTTCCAGCCCGTGGCCGCTGGCGCCTTCGATCTGCTGTTCACCCATCCGGCCTACCATTCCGGCACCACGGCGATCGGCCTGTCGATGGACGCCATCGCGCCGGACCCCGCCAAGCGGCGCAGCAGCGGTGTGTTCGACTATGTTGACCGGCATTACAACAAGCTGGGCTTGAAGGTGATCGCCATCACCCCGACGGGCACTAAGGGCTTCCAGTTCGTCACCAAGCAGCCGATCAAGGGGCCGCAGGGACTGCAGGGCATGAAAATCCGTGCCACGGTGTCTTACCACCCGATGATCAAGACACTGGGCGGCACACCCGTGGTGATGGGGGCGGGCGAGGTGTACAGCGCACTGGAAAAAGGCGTGATCGACGCCGCCGCCTGGGGCCTGACGGGCGTGGCCGACTTCAAGTGGAATGAAGTGGCCAAGTATCTGGCGCGCCCGGTGTTTGGCCAGGCCAGCCTGTTCGTGCTGATGAACCTGCGCGCCTGGAACGCGTTGACGCCGGCGCAGCAGAAGATCATCGGCGACGAGGCCATCAAGCTGGAACTGGATACGGTCAAGCGGTTTGACAGCCTGGCTGCAGAGGAGCTGGCGGAATTGAAGCGTCGGGGCATGCAGGAAACGTCGTTCGCGCCGGTGGACGCCGAGCGGCTGGAGTCGCTGTGGGCCCAGGGCGTGTGGGACGTGGCCCATGCCAAGAATGGCGCCGAGGCCGACGAGCTGCGCGCAATCGCCAAAAAAGCGGAACTCACAAAGTGAACCGCAAGCTGCTGGCTGTTCACGACGCATTGACCCGCTTTGCCTTCGCGTTGGCCGGGGTGGCCCTGGTCCTGCTGCTTTGCGCCTATGTGTTCGAGGTCGTGTCCCGCTACGGGTTCAACGCGCCCACGCGCTGGACGTCCGACCTCGTGCAGTACCTGCTCTGCGTCAGCGTCACCCTGGCGTTGCCGCAGGTGACGCGCGAGGGTGGGCACGTCGCCATCACCTCGTTCCTGGAAAAGCTCCCGGCGTCGTCCCAGGCGGTGGCCGCGCGCTGGATCCAGGGCACGGGGGCGCTGGTGCTCGGTTGCACGGCGGCCGCCTTTGTCGTGGTCAGTGGACAGCAGGCGGCGCAGGGCATCGAGACGGTGGCGGCATTCGCCATCCCGAAGTGGTGGCTCAGCATGCTGGTGGCCTTTGGCCTGGTGGGCGCGGCCCTGCACCTGCTGCGCCAGGCCGTCGGATCGGAAACTGCCCAGGCCGGGCATGAAATGGACGTTTGACCCATGTCTTCCACTCTGTTGCTGACAATGGGGCTGATGGCCCTGGTGGGCCTGCTGCTGACCGGCGTTCCGATCTATCTGGGCTTTCTGCTGCTCAACGGCGCCGGTATCTGGTACTTTTTCGGC
>JAEWVY010000193.1 GCA_023396625.1 Pseudomonadota bacterium
GACCCTGGCCAGCGCCTACCATGGACAGGACGATTGAAGCGTTCGGGTGTGTCCAGTCCGGTTGCCTGCCCGGCACATGGTCACTTTAAATGCAAGAAAACTGGTCTATTCCAGCGCAAAATGGTCAATGTATGCTATTGAATAGATAGCGTCAGAAACGGGAAACAGGGGGGCTTAACCGGTGCGGGTGCCATAACGCGCCTGCGCGATAGCCAGCAACCCGTCGAAGATCAGGCTTTCGACCAGCTCGACCCGGACGGACATGCTTGGCGCCATTTTCCAGCCCGCACCACCCGTCATGAAGCACATGGGTTCCGCGCCGCAATGCGCGCGTACATGTCGGACCATGCACTCGACCGCGCCGACGATGGCGTAGGTGCCGCCACTGGTGAGGGCGTCGCTCGTGTTGGTGGGAAATTCCCGCACTTCCCCGGTGGGCACGTGCAACCCGGCGGTGCCCGATTCCAGGGCGCGCAGCATGATGCCGTGGCCTGGCAGGATCAGCCCGCCCAGAAAATGACCTGAAGTGTCCACGGCCTCCACCGTCACCGCTGTGCCCACCATCACGACGACCATCGGGCGGGCCGGGCCGCGCTCAAGCATGCGATGGCGTGCGCCGATCATGGCCACCCAGCGGTCCGGCCCCAGCCGGGCGGGGTGATCGTAGCCGTTGACAAGACCCGCCTCCGCCGCACTGGCGATCACCCAGTTCGGCGCGACATCCCAGAGTTCCATCTGTTCCTGCACCCGGCGCTTCACCGCATCTCCCGCCACGATGCAGCCCAGCATAATGTCCGGTGGCGTCAGGGCCGCCCAGTCGCCCTCAGCAAGTTTCTCGATGTTCTCGAGGAACTCGACACCGTCGGCCAGTTTTTTGGCGCCAGCCATCGGTGCGTCATACAGGGCCCACTTGAGTCGTGTGTTCCCCACGTCGATTGCCAAGAATGTCATAGGTCGCATTATTGCGGGTATTGCCGGGTCGAAGGCGTGGTCAGAGGGCGCCGATCCAGCAGGCCCGCTGGATGGCGGCGAGCTTGTTTTCCACCTTGAGCTTGGCCATGGCGTTGGCGAGGTGATAGTTCACGGTTCGTTCGCTGCACGCCAGCCGTTCGGCGGTCTGCCGCGCTGTCAGTCCGGTGAACGCCAGCGCAAGGCATTCACGCTCGCGCAGGCTCAGCAGGCTGCGCGCCTCTGCCAGAGTGCGCCGCAGCAAGGGCCACAGGTTCAACACCGACCATGCAAGAGATGCGGCTTCGGTGCGATCGTGGTATTCCCGTGGACTGAACAGAAAACATTCGAAGGCTCGGCCCGCAGGCAGAGGAAACTCGACCCGGACCACGCTCTGATAGCCATGGCCGAGCCATAGCCTGCGCCAGCGGTTTTGGGTTTCAAATGCTGATTTGGCCACGTGTTGCCACGCCACCAATGGCGCATCCGAGTCCCGCCACGGAGAGCCGAAATCCGAGCTTTCGGCGAGTGCGTGCGCTGCCTCAAGCAAACGAGGCGGATGCAGCGCCAGGACGAGGCGCTGTTCGGGCTCGCCAAACGGATCGGGGCCAAGCACCACCACGGCGTCAACGGAGAATTCGCCCAGTGCAACAAGCCAGTCGCCAAGCAGGGCATCCAGTGCAATACTGTCAAAGTTAACAGGGGAGTGCATCGGTGGACGGAGCGAAAACGCCCACAATACCATTGTTCGAAGGAATGCGATTTCTCATGATCGGGCAAGGTTCGTCGTCGTGCGCAGTGTGACCGGAATGCCAACCTCCACTGGCCGGCAGGGGGGCATCCGGCTGGCACGCGAAATATTTTCCGCGCCGCTGGAATCGATTCTTCACGCCTCGCCAAGGCGCCTGAAGCTCCTAGGCGCCTTCACGCTGGTTGGCCATCCTCTGTTTTATTTCATCTGGGGAATCTGGCTGCCCCAGCCGTATGAAAATTTCTGGGTGCGTTGCGCCATGGGTGTGCTGGGTGTCCCCCTGATGCTGAACGCCGTCGCGGAGAATCCCCATGGGTTGCGCACGGTGCTTTTCTTCAACATGGCGTGCTTCATCCAGCTGCCGCTGTTCTTCAGCTGGATGTACGCTTTCAACGGGCACAACGACGTCTGGTTGGCCAGCGCGGCCGCCGTCATCGTGGTCTATTTTCATCTGACCGACTGGCGTATCGCCGCAGTGGGCACCTTGATCGGTTTTCTATTGGGAACCTTGTTGGGTGGTGAGGGAGAACCCCTGCCGCCGCAAGGGCTGGTGATTTTTGTTTTCTTCTGGGTTGCCGGCCTGATGTTGGGGTTGTCGGGTGCGAACCTGCGGCGCGAGAGACTCAACCACTCGCTGACCACAATCGGCATCATGGCCCATGAACTGCGGACGCCTCTGTCCACGGTGTCGCTGATCGGGGACGCTTTGCGGATGGAGGCCAAGCGCCAGGTCCAGACCGGGGGCATGGAGCGCCTCGAGCGTCTGGGGCAACGTCTGCAAACGCTGACGCGGCTGATGAACCACCATATCGACCTCCAGATTGCCAATGCGCGGCTGATGCAGCCACCGCGCAGCACCGAACGCATTGCCGCCCATGAACTGGTCCTCGATGCAGTCAGGGCCTACCCATACCGTACGTCGAGGGAGCGTGACTGCATAGAAGTCGTTGCTGCCAAGGATTTTTTCTTTCATGGGTCTCGGACCCAGTTTCTCGGCGTTTTCGACAACCTCCTGCAGAACGCCCTGCGCTCGCTGCAGGCGGCCAGCTCGAGGTTCGATCCTGGCGATCTGCGCATCGAAATCGATCGGCGCCGGAACGAGGGACGTATCGTGATCACGGATCGCGGCACGGGGATCGACTCCGCGACCCGGCAGCGGGTCTTCGAGCCATTCTTTTCCACTCATCTCGGCACAGGGCATGGTCTGGGGTTGACCTTCTGCAGGCAGGTGGTGGCCTCCGCCGGGGGAGATATTCGTGTGTCATCCGAGCCTGGAAAGCATGCGACATTCACGATCACCTTGCCTATTCTGGAGGGGCGGTTCCTGCCGTTACCGGATACTCCCTGACAAAGCATGATTTTTCCGATATACCGTCGCGCTGGCAGTGTGGTCTTCCTGGATGACGATCCAGCCTATCTCGACATGCTGGCCGAGATCATGTCCGAGTACTGGCCCGTCAAGACTTTCATGCAGCCGTCCGAGTGCATCAATGCGTTGCAGCAGGAGCCGCCTCGCTGGGAGGCCGATGCCTGGCGACAGCGGGCCATTCTCGATGAATGGCGTGCCGGAAAGGCGCTGATTCCGCAGATATTGCGGTACTGGCGCGAGGATGGTACCGCGCGTTTCGCGCTGCACCGGGTTTGCGTGGTGGACTACTCGATGCCCGCAATGAACGGCATCCAGGTGCTCGAGGAGCTCTTGAACTGGCTGGGCGGGCGTGTGCTGCTGACGGGCAGAGCGGACGAGCAAATTGCCGTGAACGCCTTCAATCGAGGGCTAATTCATCAATTCGTTCCCAAGCAAAGCAGTGACATCGCTCGACGCCTGACAGCGGTGATTCAGCGCCTGCTGGATACGCCGCCGGAGCCCCACAGCCAGGCCTGGCGTGCCACCTTGTCGCGAGACCAACTGACCTTGCTGTCGGCAACGGAAGTAGGGCGCAAACTTGCCGCCCTCGCCGAAGAACACCGTTGGGTGGAGCATCTGGTGCTGGGGGATCCTTTTGGCGTGCTGGCGCTGGACGCCGCTGGACAGGTCAGCTGGTTGCAGCTTGAACCGCGCGACCGGCTGGGGGAACTGGCTGAACTGGCCAGACTTCACGGTGTCGACGACGCCGGGCTCAAACGGGTCCAGGATGGGGCGTGTCTGTTCGATGCCGAACTGGTGTTGGCGCTCGGTCGCCCGGTTGGGCAGGCAGCGCTTCATCCGGCGTTTTGCCTCGCGGACCAGCCCATGGTATATGCCGCGCTGGTCCGACTGCCTCCGGAACTCTGCCCGGGCACCGGGCGGGGCTACGATGCCTTTTTGTCGGGAACTGCTGGGCCGGCCCGGTAGCCCGATGCCGGCGATATCAGGCGGAAAGGTTTCCTCGCCGAGGACGGCGTCGGGCGATGGGCCAATCCCAGGGCTTGACTTTCGGGGCTATCTCCGCAGCGACGTATTCGACATGTTCGATTTCTGTCGGCGCCAGCCCCGAGTTCACGGTCAGCCGGACCATCGCGCGATTGCGGCTGGTGGCTGGCGCGCAGAAGACGGCGCCGAACACGCCTCTTTCCTCCAGGTGATCCCGCAGGACCATGGTGGCCGGCTCGGTTCCCGCTTCCAGGGCAATGATCTGTTCGCTGCCTTGTTGAACGGGGTAGCCGAGTGTTGCCAGGGTGCCTCGCAGGCGTTGGGTAATGCGCGCCAAGGTGGCACGTGCCTCGTCACTGCGCCGGATCACCTCCAGCGTCGCGGCCAGTGCGGCAATTTCGTGGGGCAGAAGGCACGAGCTGAATATGGTGGGATAGCTGGCGGCGAGAAGGTAGCGGCGCAGTGAGGCAGAAAAGGCCATGAAGCCGGCGCGGCCTGCGAACGCTTTTGCCAGGCTGGCCGTGATGAAATGGACGCGGTGGCTGAGTCCCAGCAGGGCGCAGAGCCCCGCTCCTTGGGGGCCATGCGTGCCGAGCGAGTGCGATTCATCGACCAGGACCATGCAGGCATGCTGTTCTGCGATGTCGACAATCGCTTCCAGGGGGCAGACCGCGCCTGTGGTGCTATAGATTGAGTCCACGACCACCAACCCCGAGCCATGGCATGTGATGAGGCGCTGCAGATGCTGCGGATCGTTGTGCATGAAGGCGTGCAAGGGTGCGCCGGCGCGTCGCGCACCCTCCCACAGGGACATGTGGGCGAGGCTGTCGAGGTACACGGGCGTCTGTGGATCGGCGATGGCCTGGAGCAGGCCTAGATTGGCGTTGTATCCCGACTGGCAGATGAGCCCATCTTCCATGTGAATCCAGTGCGCCAGCGCGTTTTCCAGTGCGCGCGTCGGGTGCGAATCGAGTAGAAACACACCCGATTGAATGACGAAATCCTCGTTGCAACGAAGGGATCGTGACTGGGCCTGCACGATGTCGGGGTGTCCCGTCAGGTTCAGGTAGTCGTTGCCATTGAGTCGCACAGCGTCCGGGCCGGCATTTCGACCATGGGGCAGCGAACGGCCGCCCCAGAGCGTGTCCCAGCGAAACGTGAATTCACGCTGCACCCTGCGCAGAAGGTGATCGCTGAGGACAGGGGCGTGGCGGGCTGGCGAAGATGATGCGGGGGCCTGTTCGAGAACTTCCATGGGTGCTCCTTGAAAAAAGCACCCATTGAAGACGCGTGATTGCCGGGCATGTCTCCCGGCCCTGTCAGATTTGACAGGGCTGGCGGAAGAAAACGGTCATCTTCGATTTCTGCGATGGGCTGGGTTCCTTGCCGCGATGCGGCACCCGCTCAGCCCTGGCGCCATGGCAGGCCGTGAAAGCGCCAGCCACCCTTGCATCCACGGTGGGCGTGTTCGTCCGGATCGCCTTCGAAACCTTCAAGAATGTTGTAGGCCTCGATGCCGAGCTCTGCTGCCCGTTTGGCGCCAGCCACCGAACGCACGCCACTGCGGCACAGCAGCATCAGTTTTTTCCCATTGGCGGCGGCGCGCAGGAGACCGGCATCGAACTCCGGATTCGACGCCATGCCTGGCCACTGTTTCCAGGCCAGCGCCACCGCCCCTGGCACGAATCCAACCCATTCGCGCTCGGCGTCGGTGCGTACGTCCACCAGCACGGCCTCGCCTGCCTGAGCCCATTGCCATGCCAGCTGGGGAGAGATATCCCCGGCATAGCCGTTTGCCGGCCGAGGGTGAAGCAATGCGCTGCCGCCTGCGTCGTGGCGCAACCCGGACGTCAGGTTTGCAGGCACCGCCTCGTCCATGCGACGTGGACGGGGCAGGTCCAGCGCCGCCATGGTGGCGACGAATTCGGGCAATGCCTTGCCGGCAACCCGAGGGTTGGTCTTTTTTTCGACGCCGATGGTGGAGTGGGTGCGCCCATGATAGTCGTGGCCGGGCCAGA
The DNA here is from genome assembly GCA_023396625.1 of Pseudomonadota bacterium. Lineage (GTDB taxonomy): Bacteria > Pseudomonadota > Gammaproteobacteria > Burkholderiales > Burkholderiaceae_C > JAEWVY01. The sequence goes on from JAEWVY010000193.1 coordinate 6,071, forward strand.
CCACGGTGTCGTCCGGCAAGGAAAAAAGCACCTGCGTGAGGCTGTGGTACATGGCCTCGGCGCTTCCCGACTGAAAGTCGGTGCGACCACAGCCTTGGATGAGCAGGGTATCCCCGGTGAAAACGTGGCGCGCGCCGGGTGCCTCCCAAACGTAACTCATGCTGCCGGCCGTGTGCCCCGGGGTATGCAGTGCGCGGATTTTCTGATTGCCGAAGGTCAACTCATCGCCGTCGCGCAATTGGATGGCCGCTGTCAGGATGCCGCAGCCGTCGGGCGCCGCCGTCCGCGCTCCGGTGTGCTCGGCCAGAAGGCCGGCGCTGGTAATGTGATCGGCATGGGCATGGGTCTCGACGGTCCACAGCAGTTTCAGGCCGTATTCCCGCAGGACGACGAGGTCGCGTCCGATCTGATCGTCGACGGGATCGATCATCAGCGCCTCACGCGAGGTTTCGTCGAAAAGCACGTAGGTGTAGGTGCTGGAGGCCGGGTCGAAAAGCTGAATCGGATTCATGTCGGCTTTCTCTTCTGTGCAGGCTTGACGGTCATGCAAACTTGGTGAGCATTTCAGCGACATGCCCGGCGCTTTGATCGCCCTGCTCGATCATGCAGCCCACCATCGTGAAAAAGGATTTGTCCAGGGCCTTGCGCGCGGCAGCCATTTGCTGTGCGATTTTTTCACAGTCGGCATCACTGTCGATCAGCTTCTGCAGGCCCCGCAACTGGCCCTCGATGCGCGCGAGTCGGGCGCACAGGGCTTTTTTCTTCTCTGTATCGGCAATCTTGCTCATGGCATGTCCCCGGGAGTATGGCGGTATGAAGTTTGGCATGATAGCTTTTCATGGTCAGACCTGACAGGCTGTCGACGAGACCGTCGTGAGATCCTTGCGTGCCTTGCGTGATGGTCGCCTGGCTTTCCGGACGCGGGTGACAACGGGGGCGCTAGCGGTTAATATTGACGTTTACGTAAACGTCAATGCGAGCGCGATTTCTGCTTCCCCTTCAGCAATATCACTATGGCAAACGGCAACAGTAAACAGACCGCGTTGCTGGCGCCGTGGCAGCCGCCGGTGAGTGGAGGTGGCGTTCCGTTTTCGCTCTCGGCGCTCAAGCCTTCGGCCAAACCGTTTTCGCGCGGCGAAAAAGCGCTGGATGTGGCCGCTGTCGAGGCGCTTGCGGTGGAACTTGATGGATGGCAGAACCTGCTCTATGCGGACCGTCGCCACAAATTGTTGATCATCCTTCAGGGCATGGATACAGCCGGAAAGGACGGCTCCATTCGCAGTGTGTTCGGGCGCATGAGTCCCCTGGGCGTACGCACTGTAGGCTGGAAGGCGCCCAACGAGGCCGAGCGGGCGCATGACTACCTCTGGCGCATTCATCAACAGGTGCCCGGTGACGGCGAGATCATGCTCTACAACCGCAGTCACTACGAAGATGTGCTGGTTCCGGTGGTGAATGGCTGGATCAATCCGACGCAGACGCAACAGCGTTTCGCGCACATCAACGCATTCGAACGGATGCTTGCCGAGACCGGCACCACCATTCTCAAGTTCATGCTGCACATCAGTTTCGACGAGCAGCGCCGCCGGCTGCAGGAGCGCATCGACGATCCGGCCAAACGCTGGAAGTTCAGCATGGCCGATCTGCAGGTCAGGCGCCAGTGGCGCGAGTACCAGCAGGCCTATGAAGATCTCCTGGGTGCGACCAGCACGCCGTGGGCTCCGTGGACTGTGGTGCCCGCCGATTCCAAGAGCCACCGCAATCTGATGATCGCGACCTTGGTGCGTGACACATTCAAGGCGATGAATCTGCGGTATCCACCCGACGACCCGGCGATCGTGGGGTTGAGGATCCAATGAAGCCTGTCGCCAGGGCATGCCCTGGCGGCTTTATCCAAGACGAAAGCATGCCATGACCGATCTCTCCACTGATTTCAAGGCCCTTGCCGAATACCGCCCTCGCCACAAGGTGCGCTTCGTCACCGCGGCCAGTCTGTTCGACGGGCACGATGCGGCCATCAACATCATGCGCCGCATTCTGCAGAGCATGGGCGCCGAAGTGATCCATCTCGGCCACAACCGCAGTGTCGACGAGGTGGTCACCGCGGCGCTGCAGGAGGATGTCCAGGGTATTGCCATCAGTTCCTACCAGGGTGGACACGTCGAGTACTTCAAATACATGGTGGACTTGCTGCGTGCGCGTGGTGGCGAGCATGTGCAGGTGTTCGGCGGCGGCGGCGGGGTCATTGTGCCAGCGGAAATCCGCGACTTGCAGGACTATGGCGTCGGCCGCATCTACAGCCCCGAGGACGGCCAGCGCATGGGTTTGGCTGGCATGATCGGTGAGATGGTGATGCGCTGCGACCGAGACCTTAGCGCTTATGCGCCTGTTTCGGTGGAGGCGATCCAGGGGCACGGTGAGTCGGCATGGCGCGCACTGGCGCAATTGATAACGGCCCTTGAAAACGGCAAGGCCGACCAGTCGCTCGTGGAGGCGATCCGGGCGCAGGCTGTCGCAAAGAAGGCCCCTGTCGTGGGCATCACTGGGACCGGTGGCGCAGGCAAGTCGTCGCTGACCGACGAACTGGTTCGGCGTTTGCGCCTGGATCAGGACGACCGTCTGCGTGTGGCGTTGATTTCCATCGATCCTTCACGACGAAAAAGTGGGGGCGCGTTGCTCGGCGACCGCATCCGCATGAATGCCATCGGACCGTGGGCGCATGCTTGCGACGTGGCAGCTTCAGTCGAAGACCCCGCGAGCCCTTCGACAAGCTCCCGGTGCACAGCGGATGCCCGAACGGGCAGTGGGCAGCGTGTCTTCATGCGCTCGCTTGCCACGCGCGATTTCGGCAGCGAGATCAGCGCGGCCCTGCCCGATGTGGTGGCCGCCTGCAAGGTTGCCGGGTTTGACCTGGTTGTGGTTGAGACTTCGGGCATTGGCCAGGGGGATGCCGCCATCGTGCCGCATGTGGATGTGCCCATCTATGTCATGACGCCGGAGTTTGGCGCGGCCAGCCAGCTGGAGAAAATCGACATGCTGGATTTCGCCGAGTTCGTCGCCATCAACAAGTTCGACCGCAAGGGCGCCAGTGATGCGCTGCGCGACGTGGCCAAGCAGGTGCAGCGCAACCGCGAGGCCTTTGGTGTGCCACCCGAGCAGATGCCGGTGTTTGGCACGATGGCCGCGCGTTTCAATGACGACGGCGTGACCGCGCTGTACCAGGCTCTGAAACCGCGTCTGGCGGAACTGGGCCTGCCTTTGCGTGAGGGTCGGCTGCCTCAGGTCACGGTGCGCTACAGCAGCAACCAGACCCCGGTGCTGCCCGCGTCACGTAGCCGTTACCTGGCCGAGATCAGTGACACTGTGCGCGGCTACAAGAAAAGGGCCCGTGCCCAGGCCAGACTGGCGCGTGAGATCCAGCAACTGTCGGAATCCGTTCGCATGTTGTCGGCCGCTGACGCCTGCCAGGACAGCGCTGCTCCGACCGGTGCGCAGGCGGTTTTGCATCAACTGATCGAAGTGCGCCGCAGCCAGCAAGACCCGGCAGCGGCCAAGTTGCTGACTCAGTGGCCGGCCATGCTGCAGGCCTATGCGGGCGACATGTACGTCGTCAAAATTCGCGACAGGGAAATCCGCACCCAACTCACCAGCAAGACCCTGAGTGGCACCTCCATTCGCAAGGTCTGCCTGCCGCAATACGAGGACCACGGCGAAATCCTCAAGTGGCTGATGCTGGACAACGTGCCCGGCAGCTACCCCTATACGGCGGGCACCTTCGCCTTCAAGCGCGAGAACGAGGACCCCACGCGCATGTTCGCGGGCGAAGGCGATCCGTTTCGCACCAATCGGCGTTTCAAACTGTTGTCCGAGGGCATGCCGGCCAAACGCCTGTCGACGGCCTTCGACTCGGTCACGCTCTACGGCAACGACCCCGATCCGCGCCCCGATATTTACGGCAAGATCGGCAACAGCGGCGTCAGCGTGGCCACGCTGGACGACATGAAGGTGCTGTATTCGGGCTTCGACCTGTGCCATCCGGCGACCTCGGTGAGCATGACCATCAACGGTCCGGCGCCCACCATCCTGGCCATGTTCATGAACACAGCCATCGACCAGAATATCGACAAGTTCAAGTCGGACAATGGCCGTGAACCCACCGACACCGAGACGGAAAAAATTCGCGAATGGGTCCTCGCCAACGTACGTGGTACCGTGCAGGCGGATATCCTGAAAGAGGATCAAGGGCAGAACACCTGCCTGTTCTCCACCGAATTCAGTCTCAAGGTGATGGGGGACATTGCCGAGTATTTCGTGCATCACGATGTGCGCAATTTCTATTCGGTATCGATCTCGGGTTATCACATCGCCGAGGCTGGCGCCAATCCCATCAGCCAGCTCGCCTTCACGCTGTCGAACGGGTTCACCTTTGTCGAGGCCTATCTGGCGCGTGGCATGCACATTGATGATTTCGCGCCCAACCTGAGTTTCTTCTTTTCCAACGGCATGGACCCGGAATACACCGTCATGGGCCGCGTGGCGCGACGCATCTGGGCCGTGACCATGAAGGAAAAGTATGGCGCCAACGAGCGTAGCCAGAAGCTCAAGTACCACATCCAGACCAGCGGTCGCAGCCTGCACGCGCAGGAAATTCAGTTCAACGATATCCGTACCACTTTGCAGGCGTTGATCGCCATCTACGACAACTGCAACAGCTTGCACACCAACGCGTTTGACGAGGCCATCACCACGCCGACGGAGGATTCGGTACGTCGTGCCATGGCGATCCAGCTCATCATCAACCGCGAGTGGGGCCTGGCCAGAAACGAGAACCCGAATCAAGGGGCCTTTGTCATCGAGGAACTGACCGAGCTGGTGGAGGAGGCGGTGCTGGCCGAATTCGAGCGCATCAGCGAGCGTGGGGGCGTGCTGGGCGCCATGGAAACAGGCTATCAGCGCGGGAAGATCCAGGACGAGAGCATGCACTACGAGATGCTCAAGCACACGGGCGAATTGCCCATTGTCGGCGTCAACACTTTCCGTAACCCGCGTGGCGACGCCGTGCTGGAAAAGCTGGAACTGGCGCGTTCGACCGAGGACGAAAAACAGAGCCAGCTCCAGCGCTTGCAGGACTTCCATGTGCGCCACGCGGCGGAGTCACCCGCCATGCTGGCGCGCCTGCAGCAAGCGGTGATTGCCAACACCAATGTGTTCGAGGTGCTGATGGACGCGGTGCGCGTGTGTTCGCTGGGGCAGATCACGGACGCACTGTTCCAGGTGGGCGGACAGTACCGGCGCAACATGTGATGAACGTCCCTTGGGGGCCGGGATTCCCGTGGACTTTGTATCGGCTTACCCCAGGTGCTGTCGCAACGCCGGTCCTGCGTCGGCGAAGTGTTTCTGCAGCAGTGCCATGGCATGCCTGACCTTGGCCGGCTGCTCCAGGCGACGGGCGGTGATGGCGTGTACGGGCAGAGGCTCCAACTGCCACGCGGGCAGCACGGGCACCAGCCGACCCTCGGTCAATGCGCGGCGGTCATTGGCGTCGACGGCCACCGTGATGCCCCAGCCCGCAATCGCCAACGCATGCAGTGCCGACACTTGTGTGGCCTGGACATGGCTTTCCAACTGCACGCGCCGGCGTTCGCCGTCCGATCCCAGCAGCTCCAGCCACTCGGTGCCGCCGCGTCCCGGACGGCCTCCGAGCCAGAGGTGGCGCGCCAGATCTTCGGGCTGTACAGGCCAGCCTCGTTGCTGAAGGTATGCCGGCGCCGCGCACAACTGCCGTGGCAGGCTGCCCAGTCGCCGGGCCACCAGTGAGGAATCCGGCAGTGGGCCGACACGCAACGCCAAGTCCACGCGGGCGTCGATCACATCCACCACGGCGTCGTCGAGCAACAGACGCAGGCTGAGCCGGGGGAGGTCGCGCATGGGCGCCAGGGCCTCGGCCAGCAGGCTGGCGAAGCCGATGGGAGCGGCGATGCACAGTTCACCTTCGGGCTCGTCACGCAACCTATCCAGGGCGTGCCGGGCCGATTCGGCCGCGGCGACCATGGCCGTGCAGCCCACCTGGTAGCGCTGACCCGCCTCGGTCAGTGTCAAGCGCCGTGTGGAGCGGTGCAGCAGGGCCAGTCCCAATTCATGCTCGAGCAACCGCAGATGCTGGCTGACGGCCGACGGGCTCATTCCCAGGGTCCGGGCGGCGCCGGTGAGGGAGCCGGCTTTCACCACCTCGGCAAAGATGCCCATGCGTTTGAGTTGGTCCATGACTCAGATCCGTCGATTGTTTAGTACGGCTTCAAAATGAAGACATTAATACCAGGCTAGTCTGATTATCGTGAAGATTTCATACTAAAGGCATGCCGTGGCACCCTGGCAGAAAGCGTTCAGGCTGATGGGGCTGCCCGGTCAATGTGGCTCGGAGATGACTGGAAATGATGAAAATCGTGATTTTTGGCAGCACAGGGGAAACCGGCAAGGCCTTGGTGCGTGAAGCCTTGAAGCGTGGGCATGAAGTGCATGCTTTCGCCCGCCGTCCTGCGGACCTTGGGGTGCAGAACCCGCACCTGCATCCGGTACAGGGCGATGTGCTGGACAAGGCGACGGTGCAGCGCGCGGTGCGCGGCATGGACGCGGCGATATCGGTGCTGGGCGTCCGTTTAGGGCAGCCGCAGAGTACTGTGCGGTCGGCGGGGACAGCGAACATCGTGGCGGCCTTGACGGCCGAGGGGGTGCGCCGTTTTGTCAGTGGCTCCACCGTGGGGGCGGGCCAGCACCTGCAAACCCTGCCTTGGCTGGCCCGGATGCTGGTGCCGCGCATCGTGGGGGCCTGGCGGCTGGAAGAGGCGGGACGGCAGGAAGAGATTGTCCGTGGCAGCACGCTTGACTGGACCATCCTGCGGCCGCCGCGGCTGCTGGACGGCGAAGCGACGGGAACTTACCGCATCGGCGAAGACTTGGCCACCGGTTTTGGCGCCAAGCTCATTCGCGGTGACTATGCGCGCGCATTGCTCGATCAACTGGAAAGCAGCCGCTTTCTGCGTCAGCTGCCAACGATCTGCAACTGAGTCCCCCCTGGTCCCCGTCAGCGGCTCAGGCCAGGCCAGCCAGATCGCGTAGGACGGCCACCTTGTCGGCGCGCTCCCAGGTGAATTCCGGCTCCTCGCGGCCGAAATGGCCGTAGGCGGCGGTTTTTTCATAGATGGGGCGCAGCAGGTCCAGCATCTGGATGATGCCCTTGGGGCGCAGGTCGAAAACCTCGCGCACGATCCCGGCGATACGTGCGTCGGGAATCACGCCCGTGCCTTCGGTGTAGACCGTGATGTTCATCGGCTGCGCCACGCCGATGGCGTAGGCCACCTGGATCTGGCACTGACGCGCCAGACCCGCAGCCACGATGTTCTTGGCCACGTAGCGGGCGGCGTAGGCTGCCGAGCGGTCCACCTTGGTCGGATCTTTGCCGCTGAAGGCACCGCCGCCGTGCGGGCAGGCGCCGCCATAGGTGTCGACGATGATCTTGCGTCCGGTCAGGCCGCAGTCGCCCTGCGGGCCGCCGATGACGAAGCGACCGGTCGGGTTGATCAGATAGCGGGTGTCCTGCAGCCATTCCTTCGGCAGCACCGGCTTGATGATCTCCTCGATGATGGCCTCGGTGAAGCTGGCCTTCATCTTCGTCGGCGTTTCGGATTGGTCCGGGCTGTGCTGGGTGGAGAGCACCACGGTGTCGATGCTGTGCGGCTTGCCGTCCACATAGCGCATGGTGACCTGGCTCTTGGCGTCCGGGCGCAGGAAGGGCAGGCGGCCGTCCTTGCGCAGTTGGGCCTGGCGCTCCACCAGCCGGTGGGCGTAGTAGATCGGGGCCGGCATCAGCTCGGGCGTCTCGTCGCAGGCGTAGCCGAACATCAGGCCCTGATCGCCGGCGCCGGTGTTCAGGTGGTCGTCGCTGGCGTGATCCACGCCCTGGGCGATGTCGTTGCTCTGCTTGTCGTAGGCCACGAGCACGGCGCAACCCTTGTAGTCGATGCCATATTCGGTGTTGTCGTAGCCAATGCGCCTGATGGTGTCGCGCGCGACCTGGATGTAGTCGACGTGGGCGTTGGTGGTGATCTCGCCGGCCAGCACCACAAGGCCGGTGTTGGTCAGTGTCTCGGCGGCCACGCGGCTGCGCGGGTCCTGCTGGAAGATCGCGTCGAGGATGGCGTCGGAGATCTGGTCGGCCACCTTGTCGGGATGTCCTTCCGAGACAGATTCGGACGTGAAGAGAAAGTCGTTCGCCATTTGAATAAACTCCTTGACTGCGGCTGGCATGCGTTTCGTTGCGCTGCCTGCAGCTCTCTGGAGCTTCGGCGAACGCTTTAGCAGATGGTTTTAACGTCGCCCTGCAAGTTGCTCATTTAACTCAGCGACCGTTTCATTCTATCAAGCTGCCGATGTCTTCCGTGTTCAGATTGTTTTCGCATTTCCCCCTTTGGCTGCTGCACGCCCTGGGGGCGGCCCTGGGTTGGCTGGCTTTCTTCCTTTCGCCCACCTACCGTCGCCGCTTCGTGGCCAACGCGGCGTTGGCCGGCTATACGCTGGCCCAGGTGCGGGGCGCGGTGGCGCATGCCGGGCGCATGGCGGCGGAGTTGCCGCGCCTGTGGCTGGGCGCGCCGGTGCCGATGGAATGGATCGGCACGCCATGTGTCGACGCGGCGTATGCGGCGGGCAAAGGGGTGCTGTTCCTGACGCCTCACATGGGCTGCTTCGAGGTGACGGCCCAGGGCTTGGCCCAGCGCTACAGCCCGGATCATGGCGCCATCACCGTGCTGTATCGTCCGGCGCGCCAGCCTTGGCTGGCCCAGGTGATGGAGGTTTCGCGTCAGCGTCCCGGACTGGACACTGCGCCGACCACGCTGGCCGGGGTGCGCCAGATGATCAAGGCACTGCGCGCCGGGCGCGCGGTGGGACTGCTGCCCGATCAAGTGCCACCCGATGGCATGGGCCAGTGGGCGCCGTTTTTTGGTCAACCGGCCTACACCATGACGCTGGGCGCCCGTCTGGCCTTGCAGACAGGTGCCACGGTGCTGCTGGTCTGGGGGGAGCGCCTGCCCTGGGGCCGTGGCTTTCGCCTGCATTTCAGCGCGTTGTCGCAGCCGCTGGCGGAGGAATTGGATGTCGCCGTGGCGCAGGTCAATCAGGAAATGGAACGGCTGATCCGCGAATGTCCGCAGCAATACCTTTGGGGCTATGGACGGTATAAACAGCCCCGATCCGAAGGCCTGGCGACCAGTCAGGGGGGCGCATGAAGCACCTTGGTGTCCGGCTGCTGCTGGCCTGGTTGTGGCTGCTGCATTTCCTGCCCCTGCCGGTGCTGGCCGCGCTGGGCCGCGGCTTTGGGGGGCTGCTGTACCGCCTGGCTGGCTCGCGCCGAAAGGTGGCACGGCGCAATCTGGCCCTGTGCTTTCCGCAGATGCCCGCGCCGGCGCGCGAAGCTGTCGTGCGCGAGCACTTTGGCTGGCTCGGGCGCAGTTTGCTGGAGCGCTCGTTGCTCTGGTATGCCAGTGGCGAACGCATCAGGCGGTTGATTCACGTCGAAGGCGACATCGACCTTGCCGAGCGTGAATTCCACGCCACCGGGCGCCCGACCATGTGGTTGTGCCCGCATTTCGTGGGCCTGGATGTGGCGGGGGCGGCCATTCTGTTGTGCCAGAAGCGGCCGGGCTCCTCGATTTATCAGGCCCAGAGCAACCCGGTGATCGACGCCGCCATGCGCCGCGGCCGGCTGCGGTTTGGCGACGCCGAAATTTTCCCGCGCAGCGACTCGGTCAAGCCGTTGATGCGGGCTGTGAAGCAGGGCAGGGGCTTCTTCAACCTGCCGGACATGGATTTCGGCGCGCGCGACGCCACGTTCGCCCCTTTTTTTGGGGTGCCCGCAGCCACGCTGCTGGCGCCCTCGCGTCTGGCGCGCATGCTCAATATGGTGGTGCAGCCCGTGATCGCGGAGCTCCTGCCTGGCGGACAGGGTTACAAAGTCCACTTCCTGCCGCCGCTGGACGGATTTCCGAGCGATGACGCCGAGGCCGATACGCGCCGGATGAATGCGGACCTCGAAGCGGAAATTCTCAAGCGCCTGCCGCAGTATTTGTGGGTGCACAAACGTTTCAAGACGCGGCCGCCCGGGGAGCCATCGCTGTATTGAGTCGCAGGGATTTTCAGATAATTCTGGTCTTCCCCATTGCCGGATGGTTGTTGTTTGCTATCTTGTTTATAGCTTCAAGCGGCGGGAAGAGACGGAAGCCTGGGGCCAGGTTGTCGATTTGTTTGCTATATTATTATGAGCAAACTTTCGCCATTTGACGCTGGGATATGCCATTTTTTGCGAATTATTTGCGTCAGACCGGGGCGGCCGGCCCGCTGTCCGCACTGGCTGCCGGGTGAGCCCAGCGCCACAGCAATTGGGCCACTTCGTCCACCCCCTGTTTCTTGAGCGCGGAAAAAAGTTTGACTTCGCCACCACCGGCCTGCAGCCGCGCGATGGACAAGGCCTTGGCGGCTTCCGAGCGAGTGAGCTTGTCGGCCTTGGTCAGCAGCACGAGAAACTTCAGGCCGGCCGCCACTCGGGGGCGCACCACGTCGAGCAGCACCTCGTCGAGTTCGGTGAGCCCGTGGCGGGGGTCGATCAGCAGCACGATGCCCGCCAGGTTCTCCCGGCTGACGAGGTAGTTGGCCATGACCTGCTGCCAGCGGAGCTTGTCCTGTTGCGGTACGGCGGCGTAGCCATAGCCTGGCAGGTCGGTCAGCACCGCATCGGTGAGGTTCTGCTTGCCCAGCGCGAACAGGTTGATGTGCTGCGTCCGTCCTGGCTTGCGTGATGCGAACGCGAGCTGCTTTTTCTGGGTCAGCGTGTTGATGCAGGTCGACTTGCCCGCGTTGGAGCGCCCGACGAAGGCGATTTCCGGGACATCGAGCGCGGGCAGGAAATGCAGTTGCGGTGCCGTCGTGAGAAAGCGCGCGGTATGCATCCATCCCATGGCCGTCACGGGAGACGGATCGCCGGTGACGGGGTGAGGCGACGGGCGCGATGGTGTGGAGGGAGCAGGATTGGCGGGGTTCATCCGGAGGTCTGGGTTGATTGGGGCGACCCCGACTTCCATGCGCGCCGCCGAGGCCGTGGGCACGAAAGTCATTTCACGGGAAATGCGCATTGTAGAATCATGAGGTTTTGCGCCAACCCAATCCACTTTCCACCATGAAGTCGTTTGCCTCATTTTTGCTGGTTGCCGTGTTTGCCACTTCCGCCGTGGCCGCGCAAGAGAAGGCTGCCGCGGTAGCCAAAATCGATCTCGCCAAGGGTGAAGCCAGCTTCACCGCGGTCTGCGCGGCATGCCATGGTGCAGACGGAAACTCCACCACCCCGGTGAATCCCACGCTGGCGCAGCAACATCCCGATTACCTGATCAAGCAGCTCAAGGACTTCAAGTCCGGCAAGCGGGCCAATGCCATCATGAGCGGCATGGTGGCGACGCTGACCGAAGCCGACATGCGCAACATGGCCTACTGGCTGGCCAGCAAGAAAGCCAAGCCCGGATTCGCCAAGAACAAGGACACCGTCGTCCTGGGCGAGCGTATCTATCGTGGGGGCATTCCTGATCGCCAGATTGCTGCATGCGCTGGTTGCCACAGCCCGAATGGCGCAGGCATCCCGGCCCAGTACCCTCGTCTTTCAGGTCAGCATGCCGACTACGCCACGGCCCAGCTCGTGGCATTCCGTGATGGCGTGCGGGCCAACAGCGTGCAGATGACCGGGGTTGCCGCGAAGATGAATGATCGTGAGATCAAGGCGGTTTCCGACTACGTCGCCGGCCTGCGTTGAACCGGAAGATGTGGCCGGGAGGCATTTCATATAAGCTGGCGTTAATATACGGGGCGCAGGATTCGGGCCTTCAACAGTGAACCTTCCCCGGTTGCAGGTATCCCACAGGGCGGGTCTTCCTTGAAGGCCCGCCTTTTTTCATGCAGAGCACCTGACTGATTCATGACAGTTTCCACGCAAGGACTTGAGGCTTCGTTCGGCTCGCGTGCCCTGAACGCCGGGGTGGAACTGCTGTCGTCCATGCGCTTTGCGATCTCGCTGTTGACGGTGATCTGCATTGCCTCCGTCATCGGTACCGTGCTTAAGCAGCATGAACCCTATGGCAACTACATCAACCAATTCGGGCCGTTCTGGGCCGAGGTGTTCGGCGCCATACAACTCTACGCGGTGTACAGCGCCTGGTGGTTCCTGTTGATCCTGGCCTTTCTCGTGGTCAGCACTTCGCTGTGTATTGCGCGCAATACGCCGAAGATTCTCGCGGACCTTCGCACCCTGAAGGAAAACATTCGCGAGCAGAGCCTGCAGGCCTTCGGTCAGCGCGCCGAGGCGGCGTTTCAGGAGGCGCCCGAGGCCGTGGCGCGGCGTGTCGGCCAAGCCCTGGCGCAGGGGGGCTGGAAGGTCAGGTTGCAGCAGCGCGAGACGCCGGGGGGCACGGGCTGGATGGTGGCGGCCCGGATCGGTGCGGCCAACAAAATCGGTTATCTTGCCGCACACAGCGCCATTGTGCTGGTGTGCCTGGGAGGGTTGCTTGACGGCGACCTGATCGTGCGGGCGCAGATGTTGTTCAATGGCAAGACGCCCTACAGCGGTGGCGGCATGATCTCGGACGTGGGGGCCGAGCATCGGTTGTCCGAACGCAACCCCACCTTCCGCGGCAACCTGCTGGTGGCCGAGGGCACCCAATCGGGGACCGCCATTCTGAGTCAGTCCGACGGTGTTCTGCTGCAGGATCTGCCTTTCGCGATCGAGCTCAAGAAGTTCGTGGTCGAGTACTACGCCACCGGCATGCCCAAGCTGTTCGCCAGCGACATCGTGATTCACGACAAGGCCACGGGTGAAAAACAGGAGGCGCGGGTCGAGGTGAACCACCCGGCGAGCTACCGGGGCATCGAGATCTACCAATCCAGTTTCGAGGACGGTGGCTCCAGCGTGAAACTCAAGGCGATCCCGATGCGCGCGGCGACGCGGCCGTTCGAGGTCGAAGGGGTGATCGGTGGCAGTTCGCAACTCACGCGCGGGCAGGGTGAGGGCAACGAAAAATTGACGCTCGAGTACACGGGCTTGCGTGTGATCAATGTCGAGAACCTGTCTCCCGCGGACCGGGGCGTCGATGTGCGGAAAGTGGATCTGCGCGAAACGCTGGGCAGACACCTGGGCGCGGGGGACAAGACGGGCACGCCCAAGACGCTGCGCAACGTCGGGCCGAGCATCAGCTACAAGCTGCGCGACGCGGCGGGCCAGGCGCGGGAATTCCACAATTACATGCTGCCGGTGGACACGGGGGATGGTTTGCCGGTGTTCCTGCTGGGTGTGCGCGAAACGCCGGCCGAACCGCTGCGCTATTTGCGCATTCCCGCCGATGAAAAGGGTTCGATGGAGGGCTTTCTCCGCCTGCGCGACGCGCTGGATGATTCCGCCCTGCGGGCCCAGGCGGTGCGGCGTTACGTCGGCAAGGCCGTGGAGGCCTCGCGCCCGGAGATGGTTGAGCAGTTGGGTGCTTCGGCCGGACGGGCGCTGGGGTTGTTCGCGGGGGCCGAGCAGGTCCAGGGCAAGCGGACCGGGGGCTTGCAGGCCATTTCCGATTTCATGGAGGCCAACGTGCCGGAGGCCGAGCGGGACCGCGCGGGGGAGGTGCTGGTGCGCATCCTCAACGGCACGCTGTTCGAGCTTCAGGCGCTGGCGCGCGAGCGTGCGGGGCTGGCGCCGTTGCCGGCCGACGAAACCTTGCGCCGATTCCTGAACCAGTCGGTGCTGGCGCTGAGCGACGCGCAGTTCTATCCTGCGCCCATGGCCTTCGAACTGGTGGATTTCAAGCAGGTCCAGGCCAGCGTGTTCCAGGTGGCCCGTGCCCCTGGGAAGACTGTGGTCTATCTGGGCTGTGCCTTGCTGATCCTCGGTGTTTTCGCCATGCTTTATGTCCGCGAACGCCGGCTCTGGGTCTGGGCTGCACCGGAGGATGCCGTCGCGGCAACGTCCACCACACGGGTCACGATGGCGCTGTCGACCAATCGCAAGACCATGGACGGCGACCGCGAGTTTGCCCAGCTGAAGGAACGACTCTTGGGGATCAAGGACCAACCGACATGAATACCGCCACCACGACCCTGACCCTGCATGAGGGGTTTTTCTCGCGCCGCAATTGGTACGACTGGCTGTTTGCGTTGCTGGTGGTCGCCGGCGGGCTGTTTGCCTTCTCGCGCTATGGCGCCGCCATGGATGAGTACGAAAAGGGCATTCTGGCTTGCGCGGTGCCGGTGACCATCTGGTTGGGCTGGTTCTGGCGGCCGCTGCGCACGCTGATGCTTGTCGTGGCCGGCTTTTCACTGATCGCCATCGCCTCCTACGATGGCGATCTCAGGCGCGCGGACAGCGTGTTCTGGCTCAAGTATTTTCTCTCCAGCCAGTCGGCCATTCTGTGGATGTGCCTGCTGTTCTTCATGAGCACGGTGTTCTACTGGCTGGGCGCGTTCGTCAAGGGGCAGGAGCGCACGCTGGAGGGGCTGGGTTCGAAAATCGCCTGGGTCGCGGTGACGATGGCACTGATCGGCACCATGGTCCGCTGGTACGAGAGCCACCAGATCGGGCCGGACATCGGCCATATCCCGGTGAGCAATCTCTATGAAGTGTTCGTGCTGTTCTGCTGGATGACGGTGCTGTTCTACCTGTATTACGAAGTTCAGTACAGGACGCGGTCGCTCGGCGCTTTCGTGATGCTGGTGGTCAGCGCCGCGGTGGGCTTTCTGCTCTGGTACACCCTGGTGCGCGAGGCGCAGCAGATCCAGCCCCTGGTGCCCGCGCTCAAGAGCTGGTGGATGAAGATCCACGTCCCTGCGAACTTCATCGGTTATGGGACGTTCGCGCTGTCGGCCATGGTGGCATTCGCCTACCTGATCAAGCAGTCCGCTGGCGAGGCGCGCTGGTACAAGCTGGCGCCGTTGCTCTTGCTGGGCATCGTGCTGTGCTTCGAGCCGGTGGTGTTCCGGCAATCGCCGAATGCGACGGGGGGGATCGGCAGCTATTGGGCGGTTTATTTCGGCATCTCGGCACTGGTGGTGGGCGGCATCCTGGCTTCGCGGCGGCATCTGGCGGCCCGGTTGCCCAGTCTGGAGGTGCTGGACGACGTGATGTACAAGGCGATCGCCGTGGGATTTGCCTTCTTCACCATCGCCACGGTGCTGGGAGCGCTTTGGGCGGCGGAGGCCTGGGGCGGCTACTGGAGCTGGGACCCGAAGGAAACCTGGGCGCTGATCGTCTGGCTCAACTACGCGGCCTGGCTACACATGCGCCTCATGAAAGGGCTGCGCGGCACCGTGGCGGCGTGGTGGGCGCTGGGCGGCCTGGCGGTCACCACCTTCGCCTTCATCGGTGTGAACATGTTCCTCAGCGGCCTGCACAGCTACGGCACGCTGTAGGGGCCCGGGAAGGGGGGCGGGTGGTCTGCCGGGCGCGCGGGATATTTCCCCCTCGCTGAAAGAATGGCGGCCTTGCCGCGACTGATGTGAAAACAAGGACCCCACCATGCTCATCAAGTCTTCCCGTTCCGGTTTCGTTCACCCGCTGTCGAGCGAGATCACCCCTCCTGCGGTCTATGCCGCGCGCCGCGCGTGGTTGCGGCAGGTCGCCGGCGGCGCTGCGGGCGCTGTCCTGGCCTCGTGGGCGACCCGCGATGCGCTGGCACAAGCCGGTGCGGCGGGCCGTCCAGGCCGGGGCGCGCCATTGGCTGCGGTGAAGTCGGGTATCCCCGGCGCCATGACGCTGGAGAAGGTGACGGCATACCAGGATGCCTCCACCTACAACAATTTCTACGAATTCGGCACAGACAAGTCCGATCCGGCCAGGCAGGCCCACACGCTGAAGACCACCCCCTGGACTGTCGAAGTCGACGGCCTCGTCAGAAAGCCGGCGAAGTACGCGCTCGAGGATCTACTGAAACTGAGCCCGCAGGAAGAGCGCATCTATCGCCTGCGCTGCGTCGAGGGTTGGTCGATGGTGATTCCCTGGGTCGGGTATTCGCTGGCCGAACTGATTCGCCGCGTCGAACCCCTGGGCTCGGCCCGCTACGTCGAGTTCGTGACCCTGGCTGACCGGGCCACCATGCCCGGCATTCGCTCGAGCGTGCTGGACTGGCCGTATGTCGAGGGCTTGCGCATGGATGAGGCCATGCACCCGCTGACCCTTCTGGCCTTCGGCATGTATGGCGAAGTGTTGCCGAACCAGAGTGGCGCGCCGGTGCGCCTGGTGGTGCCGTGGAAGTACGGCTTCAAGAGCGCGAAGAGCCTGGTGAAGATCCGCTTTACCGACCGGCAGCCGGCGACCGCGTGGAACCGGGCCGCGCCGCGCGAGTATGGCTTCTATTCGAATGTGAACCCCGAGGTGGACCACCCGCGCTGGAGCCAGGCGACGGAGCGCCGCATTGGCGAGGACGGCCTGTTCGCGAAGAAGCGCAAGACACTGGCGTTCAACGGCTACGCCGCGCAGGTGGCCAGCCTCTATGCCGGCATGGACCTGAAGGCGAATTTCTGATGAAAATCGCGCGCGCTCTGGGGCATCCCCTGGCCAAGCCCGCAGTGTTCGCACTCGCCCTCGTGCCTTTCGCCGCGCTGGTGGTGGGGGCTGCGCGTGGTGGATTGGGCGCCAATCCGGCCGAATATCTGATCCGGGCGACCGGAGACTGGACGTTGCGTTTTCTGTGCCTCGTGCTGGCGGTGACTCCCCTGCGGACAGTGCTGGGCTGGCCGGTGTTGGCGCGTTTTCGGCGAATGCTGGGGCTGTTCGTCTACTTCTATGCGATGCTGCACCTGCTGTGCTGGGCCGGTTTTGACCAAGGCCTGGACATCGCGGACATGGCC
>JAEWVY010000283.1 GCA_023396625.1 Pseudomonadota bacterium
CATTGGACCGTCGCGCCAGGCTACCACCTGTACCGTGACCGCATCAGCGTTCAGGCCGATGCGCCGGGTGTGGGCTGGTCCGAAATGACTCTGCCGGCTGGCAAGGAAGAGTTCGACAGCAATTTCAACAAGATGGTGGCTGTCTATCGCCAAGCCGTCGATGTGGATTTGCATCTGACCCAAGGGCAAGCCACCATGCCCGTGACTGTGGGCTGGCAGGGCTGCGCGGATGCCGGGCTTTGCTATCCACCTGACAGCGCGCAGCTGCAACTGCATCTGACGGGGTTCGGTGCCCCACAGGACCGCATCGTGCGGGCCGGCATGACGGACCCCGGATCAGGCACCGCGCCCGAGGCCGTGGCCGCGACTGCAGCCACGGGCAACGCCCCGGTGAACACCTCAACCACGACGGGCCAGCCCGGAAACGCCACCGACTCGATCGCCTCCGCCCTGGCTTCCGGCAGCTTGCTGCGCACCGCTGGTGTTTTTCTGCTGGCCGGACTGTTGCTGGCCTTCACGCCTTGCGTCCTCCCGATGGTGCCCATCCTGTCGTCGCTGATCGCGGGACAATCTGGCCCACTGAGTCGACGCAAGGGGTTCGGCCTGTCGCTGGCGTATTCACTGGGCATGGCGCTGGTCTACGCCGGATTTGGCGTTGCCGCTGGCCTGGCCGGTGAAGGGCTTGCAGCCGCCTTGCAGAATCCATGGGTCCTGGGAGGATTCGCGCTACTGCTGGCAACCCTGGCGATGTCCATGTTCGGGTTCTATGAGCTGCAGATGCCCAGTGCCATCCAAAGCCGAGCCACGCAGTGGTCCAACAACTTTCAGGGAGGGTCCTTCGTCGGTGTCTTCGTCATGGGGGGCATCTCGGCCCTGGTGGTCGGCCCATGCGTGGCGGCGCCGCTCGCGGGCGCGCTGGTCTACATCAGCCAGACACGGGACGTGATGCTGGGTGGCCTGGCCCTTTTTGCCATGGCCATGGGCATGAGTGTTCCTCTGCTGCTGGTGGGTTTGTCCGCTGGCAGCCTCCTGCCTCGCGCCGGCGGCTGGATGGAACGCGTGAAGCAGGTCTTCGGCATGATGCTCCTGGGCGTCGCGATCTGGATGGTGTCCTCGGTGCTCCCTGCTGCCGCACACATGCTGCTCTGGGCTGCCTGGCTCCTCGCCGCGGCGGCATTGCTCGGGGTTTTCGGCGCGGCGACACCCCACCATGCCCCCCATCCGGTGGCCGCGCGCTCGGCGGGTTTCTTCCTGCTGGCCCTCTCAAGCCTGCTCTTGGTCGGCGCCGCGTCGGGAGGGCGGTCCGTCCTACAACCTTTGGCGCACCTCAAAACTTCCAGCATGACGGGCACCGCCACGGCGAGCACACGCGAACACGGTTTGAAGTTCCAGCGCGTGGCCACAGCCCGTGACCTGGACAGCGTGCTCGCCCAGGCCCGGGAGTCGGGCCAGAAAGTCATGCTCGATTTCTATGCTGACTGGTGTGTCGCGTGCAAGGAGTTCGAGACCTTCACCTTCAGCGATCCCGACGTACAAAAAAGCCTATCGGCTGTTCGGCTGCTGCAAGTCGATGTCACCGCAAACAACGTCGAAAACAAGGCCCTGCTCAAGCGATTTGGCCTGTTTGGCCCGCCCGGCGTCGTGTTTTTCGACGGCGCCGTGCAAGCCAAAATCGTCCACAAGGTCGTGGGCTATCAGGCGCCTGCCGATTTCCTGGCTTCGTTGAACCACGCCCGCATCCGGTAACAAAATTCGCTATCGGATCGGGCCGTCCCCGTTTCTCAAGCAAACCAACACCTTATCCCTCTGCGGGATATCCGCGACATCCTTTGCGGCGGGGGCTCCGTCAGTCGTCGAACTCGAGTTCCTTCACCCGCAGCACATCACCTTCCCGCACGCCATGGATCTGGACATAGGCCCCCACGCGCAAATCGTCGGCCAGCGTGCCATGCCTGACCACGGCGGCTGACGCGTCGCAGCGCTGGCCCCGAACCACGAAGTCGGCCGCACTGGTGTACTGATCCACGCGGCCCTTGATTTCCATCGGGCTTTCGGCTTCTTCGCTTTCGATCTTGACTTCGATTTCCCTGGCGACGAGCACACCCGTGGTCCTGACGCCACTCACTTTGACCCTGGTCCCCTTCCCAATGGACACGCCGGCAGGCTTGATCACCGCATGGCTGGCATCCACCTCGAAATCTCCCAGCCTGAAACGCGTCGCGGACGTGACGGAAAGCACCACGCCCTCAACTTCAGCTTCCTGGGCTGTCGGCGTGGCTTCGTCCTGCGTCCGGCCCTGCGAATCGACAAACTCCAGTTCCTTCACCCGCAGCACATCCCCTTCTCTCACGCCATGGATCTGGACATAGGCCCCCACACGCAAATCGTCGGCCAGCGTGCCATGCCTGACCACGGCGTCTGACGCATCGCAGCGCTGACCCCGCACCACGAAGTCGGCCACACTGGTGAACTGATCCACGCGGCCCTTGATTTCCGCCGTGCTCACCGTCTCCTCATCGTCGGTCTCGATTTCGATTTCCCTGGCCACGAGCACGCCCGATGCCCAGACACCGTCCACCTCCACCTTCGTACCTGCTCCGATGAAAGCACCGGCGGGCTTGACCACCGCGTGGCTGGTGTCCACTTCGAAATCCCCCAGCCTAAAACGCGTCGTTGACACAACGGCAAGCACCACCCCTTCGATTTCGGCCTCCCCCGTCGGCAGAACCGCTCCTTGCGTCAGCCCCTGCACGTTGGCCCGCTCCAC
>JAEWVY010000369.1 GCA_023396625.1 Pseudomonadota bacterium
CTCCAGAGGACCAGCGCGATGACGGTGTTGAGCAGGGCCACGCGCCAGAACGCCTGGCCCATGTCGGCCCAGAAGGTGTCACGCCAGGGGCGGGGCATTTCGGGGTCGGGGGCTGGATGAGGGGTGGGGTTCATGGCGGGGTGGGCTGGCGGCATTGTCGGGGGTTTCGGGGCAATTGGCTTTCACCGCCCGGAACGGGCCGCGCCAGTGTGGCCTGGACCGCGTGGCCAGGCCAGCGTCATCCGATCAGTTGCGTCGAGACGTCGCCAATCGCGGCCTGGACGGCGTCAGACGATAATTCCGCCAGCCGCACCGGCAGGGCATCGTCCCCAGATGGCGCCGTGGGGCAATTTTCTGGGGATGTTGTGGATAGTATTTTGCTGATCAAGGCCGTGCTCATGGGCGTGGTCGAGGGGTTGACCGAGTTTTTGCCGATTTCGTCCACCGGGCACCTGATCCTGGCCGGCACGTTGCTGGGTTTTGACGATGAAAAGGCGAAAGTGTTCGACATCGCCATCCAGACCGGCGCCATCTTCGCGGTGGTGATCGTGTACTGGCACAAGATCAGCCAGACACTGCTGGCCCTGCCCAGCCAGCGGCAGGCGCAACGCTTCGCGCTGAACGTGCTGGTGGGCTTCCTGCCCGCCGCCGTGGTCGGCCTGCTGGTCTACAAGGCCATCAAGACCTATCTGTTCAACGCGCCCGTGGTGGCCGGTGCCTTCATCGTGGGCGCCTTCGTCATCCTGTGGGTCGAAAAGCGGGCACGCCTGGCGCCTCACTTGCACGAGGTGGACGACATGACACTCTTGGACGCGTTCAAGGTCGGCCTGGTCCAGTGCCTGGGCATGATCCCGGGCACCAGCCGCAGCGGCGCCACCATCATCGGCGGCATGCTGATGGGCCTGAGCCGCAAGGCCGCCACCGAGTTTTCCTTCTACCTGGCCATTCCCACGCTGGTGGGCGCGGGCGCCTTCAGTCTGTACAAGGAATGGAAGCTGCTGTCGCTGGCCGATCTGCCGCTGTTCCTGGTCGGGCTGGTGGTGTCGTTCGTCAGCGCCTGGCTGTGCATCCGCTGGCTGCTGCGCTACGTGGCCTCGCACAGCTTCGTGCCCTTCGCGTACTACCGCATCGCGTTCGGCGTGGTGGTGCTGGCGACGGCGTGGACCGGCGCGGTCCGCTGGACTGCCTGAGCCGCGCCTGCGGGCAAAGCCTTCAGGCCCCGAGGTTGCGCAGCGCGGCTTCGATCGCGGCGGCCGTGGCGAGCGGTTTTTCCATCGGAAACAGATGACTGCCGTCGAGCATCATCACGCGGCCCTTGACCAGCTTCTCGGTCATAGCCATGCCGACCTGGCGCATTTCCTGCGAACGGGTGCCGCCGATGAACGCGGCGGGGCACTTGAGCGGGTGCTGACGCAGCAGCCGGTCGAGGTTGTCGGGCAGGGTGTTGTAGATGGCGGTCTCGACCTGGCGGTCGAAGCTCAGCACACGTTGCCCCTCTTCGTCGTGGGTGCCGTGGTCGATGTAGTCGGCCAGGACTTGCGGGTCCCAGCGGGCGAAGGCCTTTTTATGGCGGAAGTGTTCGAGCGCCGCGTCGCGGCTGGCCCAGTGGTTGCGTCGGGCGCGGCTGATGCGGCCCGGCGTCAGCGAGCCGATCAACGGCGTGCGTTTGACCGCGCCCAGCGCGGTGGCCCGCCAGCCGCCGAGGACCGGTGAGTCGATGAGCAGCACGCCACGCGCCAGTTCAGGGTGCCGGGCCGCCGCCATGAGGCTCAGGAAGCCGCCCAGCGAGTGGCCGACCAGGAAGGCGGGCTGGCCCGCGCGTCGCGCTGCCTCGCCGGCGAAGTCGGCCAGTTGCCGCACGAGATGCGGCCAGTTGTTGGTGACGGGGTATTCGGGGTCATGTCCGAACCGCTCGACCGCGACGACGGTGAAGCCGCGCAAGCGCAGGCTCTCGAACAGCACGCGGTAGGTGCTGGCGGAAAAACTGTTGGCGTGGGAGAAGACGATCAGTGCCATGTGCGGGCCGGGTCAGATCAGTTTTTCCGACGGCGAACCGATCTTGCGCAGCCGTGTGCTGCGCCCGGACTCCACCATCAGCGGCACGCCGGTGGCGCCGCCGTTCCAGACCGGGTCCTCGATGCTGTCGAACACCTCGCGCAGCTTCTGGCCCCAGCTGTCGTGCAGCATGCGGAAATAGGGGTTGTGCTCGTCGATGCAGACCAGGCGCTCGGTCTGGAAGCGGTCCACCTCGTACACCACCAGATCCAGCGGCAGGCCCACCGAGAGGTTGGACTTGAGCGTGGAGTCCATGGACACCAGCGCGCACTTGGCGGCCTCGTCCAGCGGCGTGGCCGGGGTGATGACCCGGTCGAGCACCGGCTTGCCGTACTTGGATTCGCCGACCTGGAAATACGGCGTCTCGGGCGTGGCCTCGATGAAGTTGCCCGCCGAGTAGATCTGGAACAGGCGCATGCCTTCGCCCCGGATCTGTCCCCCGAAAATCAGCGAGACATTGAATTCGACCCCCGAGGCCTTGAGCGAGGCGGCGTCCCGGTCGTACACGTGGCGCACGGCGGCGCCGAGCACGCGGGCGGCGTCGAACATGCTCTTGGCATTCCAGATGGTGATGGGCTCGCCGCTTTCGACGTCCTTGAGCTGCTCGACCTGCAAAATCTCGCGCACCGACTGGGAGATGCTCAGGTTGCCGGCGGACAGCAGCACCATGAATCGGTCGTCCGGCTTTTCATAGACGATCATCTTGCGGAAGGTGCTGATCTGGTCCAGCCCCGCGTTGGTGCGCGAGTCGGAGAGGAATACCAGGCCGGCGTTGAGCTTGATGGCGACGCAGTACGTCATGGGAAATGGAGCTATTGAGGGAAAACCATGAGTGTAGTGCCGTGCCGTGGCGTGCCGGCACCAGCGCGTGATTCGCGGAAGACGGTGGCCGTGGCGGCCGGACCGGGGAAGGCCATGACGCGCCGCTTCGTTGCTTCGTGCCGGCATGGCAGAACACATCCTGCCGTCCGGTTCGGAGCGTTTTTTTCGTGGCGCGGTCTGCTGGCCAATAATTCGTCTGCCGTGGCGTGGCCACCGAACGCAATGCAATCACCTTAGGAGAAGAACGCGTGAATCCGAACATGACCGTATCCCAGCACACCCGCTTGCCCGGCGGGCTCGTGAAGACCTGTGCCGCGATGGCACTTGCCGCCCTGGTGGCCCTGCCATCGGTTCCGGCAATGGCCCAGAATGCCGGTGTCGCGGTCTACCCCGGTGCCAAGCCGGATGCGGCCACCAGCGAATTCCTGCGCAGCCAGATGGGCGTGGAGGGCGCCGCCTATCGCACGAACGACAGCCTGCCGAAGGTGGCGGCCTTCTACCAGCAGCAGCCGGGCATGAAGCCCATGGGCGACGCGACCAAGGATTCGGCGGCGTTCGTGGCCGGGTGCAAAGAGGCATTCAACGCCGTGATGAAGAAGAAAATGACCACTGGCTGCACCCACCAAGTCACGGTCCAGAACCCCTGGATGGACATGAAGACGGGCAAGATGGTGGCGGACACGCTGGTTTCCATCGTCAAGCAGTAGGGGCCCGGGCGCCCGCAGACCGCGGGGCGTGCGGGCCGGTCAGCAGGTTTCCCAGAAGGCCTCGATCAGTTCGCCCTGGGCATCCGTCAGCCACCATTCGATCACTGCGTCGCGCTGCCCCATGCCCAGGAGGCCCAGCGCCCCGCGTGGGCTGGCCAGGCGCGGGCAACGCCAGAGCTGGTCGCCGGGCCGGGCCATGGCCAGAACCCTGGCACGCACGGAGGGAGGCACCTCGGACGAATGCATGTCCACCGGGCGGTCTTCGCCATCGCCGATGTCTTCCGGTGCCGCGGGGCGGGGGCGCATGTCAGGCCCTACCCTGCCAGCTTCTTGAGCCGGTACAGCGCCTCCAGCGCCTCGCGGGGCGAGAGTGCATCGGGGTCGATTTCGGCCAGCCGCTGTTCGATGGCGCTGGGCGGCGGCGCCTCTGGCGCCGGGGGCGGCGCGAACAGGTCCACCTGGGCGCGGCTTTCGCTGGCGCCGGCTTCGAGGCTGGCGAGCGCGTGGCGCGCGTGCGCCAGCACCGGCGCGGGGATGCCGGCCAGGCGCGCGACTTGGATGCCGTAGCTGCGGTTGGCCGGACCTGGCTGGATCTCGTGCAGGAACACGATGTCGTGGCCGGACTCCGCCGCGCTCACGTGCACGTTGACGGCGGCGTGGTGGCTCGCGGGGAACTCGGTCAGCTCGAAGTAGTGGGTGGCGAACAGGGTGTAGGCCTGGGTCCGGTCGTGCAGGTGGGCGGCGATGCCGCTGGCCAGCGCCAGCCCGTCGAAGGTGCTGGTGCCGCGGCCGATCTCGTCCATCAGCACCAGGCTGTGGGGCGTGGCGCCGTGCAGGATCTGCGCGGCTTCGGTCATCTCCAGCATGAAGGTGGACTGCGCGTTGGCCAGGTCGTCGGCGGCGCCGATGCGTGTGTGGATGGCGTCGATGGGGCCCAGGCGGCAGGCGGCAGCCGGCACGTAACTGCCCATGCTGGCGAGCAGCACGATCAACGCCACCTGGCGCATGTAGGTGGACTTGCCGCCCATGTTCGGGCCGGTGATGACCTGCATGCGCTGTTTCGGGCCCAGCACGGTGTCGTTGGCGATGAAGCTGCCGCCCGAGGTCTCGGCCAGCCGGGCCTCGACCACCGGGTGGCGGCCGCCGCGAATCTCGATGCAGGGTGCCGCGACGAACTCCGGTGCGCACCAGTTCAGCGTCAGCGAGCGCTCGGCCAGCGCGCACAGCGCATCCAGCGCTGCCAGCGAGCGCGCCAGCCGGGTCAGTGCGGGCACGAAGGCTTGCAGCCGGTCCAGCAACTGGTCGTAGAGCCATTTTTCGCGGGCCAGGGCGCGCTCCTGGGCCGAGAGCGCCTTGTCCTCGAAAGCCTTGAGCTCGGGCGTGATGAAGCGCTCGGCGTTCTTGAGCGTCTGGCGCCGGCGGTAGTCGTCGGGCACCTTGTCGAGCTGACCTTGGGTGACCTCGATGTAGAAGCCGTGCACCTTGTTGTACTGCACGCGCAGGTTGGCGATGCCGGTGCGGGCTTTTTCGCGTGTTTCCAGGTCGAGCAGGAAGCCGTCGCAATGGGTCTGGATGGCGCGCAGTTCGTCCAGTTCGGCGTCCAGGCCGGGGGCGATGACGCCGCCGTCGCGCACCAGGGCGGCCGGTTCGTCGAGCAGCGCCTGCACCAGCAGGGCGGCACATCCCTCGGGCGGGGTGAGATCCCTGGAAATTTCAGCTAAAAGTGGCGTTTCCCAGTATGAAATGGATAAAGTATGCTCTGCTTTTTGTAGTGATTGGCGCAGCGCCACGAGTTCACGGGGACGCACCTGCCGCAGGGCCACGCGCGCGCTGATGCGTTCCACGTCGCTGCTGCCCTTGAGCGCGGCGCGCAGCGCCTGCCAGGGACCCGTGCCTCCTTCGCCCCGCAAAACGGCCAGGGCGGCCAGCCGTGCGCGGGCACAGGCGCGGTCGCGTTCAGGCTCCAGCAGCCAGTGCTTGAGCATGCGGCTGCCCATGCCGGTCATGCAGGTGTCGAGCAGTGACAGCAGTGTCGGGGCGTCCTCGCCGCGCAGCGTGCGCACCAGCTCCAGATTGCGGCGCGTGGTCGGCGGCAGATCGATCAGCGTGCCGTCGCGGTGCACGCGCAGTTGCTGCACGTGCGAGAGGGCGCGGCCCTGTGTGTGTTCGGCCCAGGTCAGCAGGGCGCCGGCCGCGGCGTGGGCGAGCGGCAGCGCCGTGGCGTCCCAGGCATCGAGGCTGGCGGCCTGCAGCTGACCGAGCAACTTGCGTTCGCCGAATGTGGCGTCGAACTGCCAGCCCGGCCGTGGGCTCAGCGTCAGTCGTCGGTCGGCCTGGCTTTGCAAGGCCCGGAGACCTTGTTCGAACGCAGGCGGGGTCTCGCTGCTGAACAGCAGTTCACTGGGCGCCGCGCGCGCCAGCCAGGGGGCGAGCGCGTCGCTGTCGCATTCGGTCAGGTGCAGTTCGGCCTGGGTGACGCTCAGCCAGGCCAGGCCGCAGCGCCCGCGCGGGCCGGGATGCACGGCCATCAGAACCGATTCGACCTTGTCGGAAAGCAGTTCGCTGTCGGTCAGCGTCCCGGGGGTGACCACCCGGACGACCTTGCGCTCCACCGGCCCCTTGGCCGTGGCGACGTCGCCCACCTGCTCGCAGATGGCCACGGATTCGCCCTGGTCGATGAGCCGCGCGAGGTAGTTCTCCATCGCGTGAAAGGGCACACCCGCCATGACCACGGGCTGACCCGCCGACTGTCCGCGCCGTGTGAGCGTGATGTCGAGCAGGCGCGAGGCCTTCTCCGCGTCGGCGTAGAACAGCTCGTAGAAATCACCCATCCGATAGAACACCAGCGTGTCTGGATATTCCGCCTTGATGGCGAGGTACTGGGCCATCATGGGGGTGTGCTTCTCCAACCCTTCCGATGCGCTGCCTGGCGATGCTTGATCCATATAAATCAACAACTTATCTTGTTCTGAAGGCGCTGGGTGTCTTCGTCCGCCGTCATTCGCCTTCAGGTGACCCGTCATTGTGGGCGCCTGCAGGAAATCGAAACGCGATCCTGGCCGTCCACGCCATTGTCAGTCCCCCTTGGGGCGATCGAGGTGTTCGTGGTCTCAGCGCGGAAAGCAGGGGGAGTGCCTGGTCAATAAAAAGCAATCCGAAAGGGCGAAGCCCGCCCCGAAGGATACGCTGCCTCACCGGCGCGCGCGCATCGTCGCTTTTTTTGACAGGCCGAGCGGGGCGGCCCGGTTCGGCTTGGTCGCGGCAGGCCTCGGTCTTCGAGGCATGGGGTTCGGTTGTTACCCCGCGGTGGTGGTCGCGACGGCATTCATGTGGATGCCGTCGTCGAACGTTCATACCAGCCTTTGCTGTGGTTGACGATGCGCACCACCAGCAGCATGACGGGGACTTCGATCAGGACGCCGACCACGGTCGCCAGTGCGGCGCCGGAGTTGAAGCCGAACAGGCTGATGGCGGTGGCCACGGCCAGTTCGAAGAAGTTGGATGCGCCAATCAAGGCCGAAGGGCAGGCGATGTTGTGTTTTTCACCTGCGGCGCGGTTGAGCCAGTAAGCCAGGGCTGAATTGAAAAGCACCTGAATCAGGATCGGCACGGCCAGGAGGGCGATCACCACGGGCTGATTCAGGAGGGCTTCACCCTGGAAAGCAAACAGCAGCACGAGCGTCGCGAGCAAGGCGGCGACCGACCATGGGCCGATCCTGGTCATCGCCGCGTCGAACGCCGCTTGCCCTCTGGCGAGCAGCGATTTGCGCAGCCATTGCGCCAGGATCACCGGTATCACGATGTACAGCACCACCGAGGTCAGCAGCGTGGCCCAGGGCACGGCGATGGCGGACAGGCCGAGCAGGAAGGCCACCAGGGGCGCGAACGCGATCACCATGATGCTGTCGTTGAGCGCGACCTGCGAGAGCGTGAACAAAGGGTCGCCGCCCGTGAGGCGACTCCACACGAACACCATGGCGGTGCAGGGCGCGGCGGCCAGCAGGATCAGGCCCGCGATGTAGCTGTCAAGCTGATCCGCAGGCAGCAGCGGGGCGAACCATTGACGGATGAACAGCCAGCCGAGAAAGGCCATCGAGAAAGGCTTGACCAGCCAGTTCACAAACAGCGTGACGCCGATGCCTTTGACATGCTTGCGCACTTCGCCCAAGGCGGAGAAATCCACCTTGACCAGCATGGGAATGATCATCACCCAGATCAGGAGGCCCACGGGCAGGTTGACCTGTGCGATCTCCATGCGCCCGATCGCCTGGAACACGCTGGGCAGTCCCTGTCCCAGGGCGATGCCCGCGACGATGCACAGGAGCACCCAGACGGTGAGGTAACGCTCGAACACGCGCATGGGTGTACCAGAGGCTTGCTCGACGGTGGTTCCATCTAGGCGTCCCACGTCATTGCCTCGAAAGTTCGCGAGCGGTGGACTGCAGGACAGCCTTTTCGAGCTTGTCTGCCGGCAGATTGATGAGGCCTTCCAGGCGACGCCTGATCAGATGCAGGGTCCTGCGAAAGGCTTCGCGCTTTTCTTCGTCTGGTGCGTCGCCTTCGGAGGGATCGGCGTAGCCCCAGTGCGCGGTGGCCGGGTGTCCTGGCCAGACTGGGCAGACTTCGCCCGCGGCGTTGTCGCACACGGTGATGACCAGGTCCATCCGGGGCGCATCGGGGTCCGCGAATTCATGCCAGCTCTTGCTGCGCAGGCCGTCGATGGGAATGCCCGCCTGTGCCAGGACCTGCAAACCCACAGGGTTGGGTTGCTGGTCCGCGCGTGGGCTGCTGCCGGCCGAGTAGGCGTTGAAGCGGCCGCGGCCCATGGCGTTGAGCAGCGCCTCGGCCAGGATGCTGCGCGCGGAGTTGTGCGTGCAGAGGAACAAGACGTTCAAGGGTTTGACGGTGTTGGGCATGATGCGGGTCAACAGCACGAGGAATTCGGGCCACAGCAAGAGGCTTTGGCGGAAGCTTTCGCCGCGGCGGACGCTCCCGCAGGTTCGGCAGCATGGGCAGGGGCGCAGCACTGCGGTTGGGCGGATGTCGAAGTCGGTGCGCAGCATGCGCCTGCCGCCGTGGTCTGGGGGCTTTCATTGAACACAGGAATGTTGCCCAGTGTGTGGAAGTGTTCCCAGGCGATGCCTTGCGGATCGGTGATCCAGTGTTTCTCGCTTCGGGCGTAGCAACATGTCGTGGCGCCTTCGTCCAGCAAAGCCATGTCAGCGGACGCCGCGCGGGCTTTGAGGTTAGCCAGCTCGGAAGCGTCGTCCACCTGAAATCCCAAATGGTCCAGGCCAGGCTTGTCGCCTCGCGTGGAAATGGCGAAGTTCACGCGCGGGTCGTCAAGCATCCATTTGGCGTAATCGACTTCGACACGGGTGGGCTCGGCGGCAAACAGTTTGGAATAGAAGCCAATGCTCTTGGCGAGGTCATCGACGTGAACGTGGACGTGGAATCTTTTCATGGGGTGCTCCTTGGAGGGGGTCAGCAGTCGCATGCTGTCGACGACGGGCTCAGGCATTCCGCACCCCGGCAGCAGTTTTCGGTGAGGTAGCTCAGCAACCCGTTCATGGTGTCGAACGACGCGCGGTAGATCAGATTTCGCCCTTGTCGCTCCTGGTGGACGAGCCCGGAGTGGACCAGTTCTTTCAGGTGAAAGGACAACGTATTGGGCGCGACATTCAACTGTGCCGCGAGCGTTCCTGGCGTCAGGCCGTCCTGTCCTGCCACGACCAGCGCGCGGAACACCCGCAGGCGAACCTCCTGGGCCAATGCGGCAAGGGAACGGACGATGTGGGCTTCTTCCATTCGGTAACTATACAACGATAATGGAAATATCGTATCGATGAAGCCGTCTGCACCTTTCGGCGGCATGCATCGAGCCGTCAACGACTGACGGTGGACCTGCTCATCGGTGTGTCAGCGGGAGGCGTCGTCGCCTCAGGTCACGGGGGGGTCCGCAGGTTCGGCGGGTGAGGTCATTTCGGCCGGTTCGGGGCCTTCCTCGTCGGCCGGTTCACCGGTGTCGCGTCCGCCCATGGTGCCGGCCTGGCGGACGGCGGCCTTGTCGCCGGCACTGGCGAATTTGCTGTACTTGCCGAGGATGCCGACCAGTTGGCCGTACACGCGCGGCGTGCCTGCGAGGCACTCTTTTTGATAGAGGTAGTCGGCTTCCCCGGTGAAATTGCCGATGAGGCCGCCAGCTTCGGTGACCAGCAGCGAACCGGCGGCCACGTCCCAGGGTTGCAGTCCGGTTTCAAAGAAGCCGTCCGAAAAACCTGCCGCCACGTAGGCGAGGTCCAGCGCCGCGGCGCCCGGACGTCGCAGGCCGGCGGTGCGTTGCATCACGTCGCCCATCATCTGGAGGTAGGCGGGGAAGTTGTCGCCCTTGCGGAACGGAAAGCCGGTGGAAATCAGGCATTCCTGCAGCCGCGCGCGTTTGCTCACGCGGATGCGCCGTTCGTTCATGTAGGCGCCGCGGCCCTTGGTGGCCGTGAACAGGTCGTTGCGGCTGGGGTCATAGATCACGGCCTGTTCGATCTTGCCACGCACGGCCAGCGCGATGCTCACGCAGTACACGGGAAAGCCGTGGATGAAGTTGGTGGTGCCGTCCAGGGGGTCGATGATCCAGATGAAATCCGCGTGCTTGTCGCCATGGGTCTGCCCGGACTCTTCGGCCAGGAAGCCATGGCTGGGGTAGGCC
>JAEWVY010000427.1 GCA_023396625.1 Pseudomonadota bacterium
GGTCGAGACCATGCGCCTGACCCAGTTGGCCGAGCAGGCTCGGGCCAGGTCCGAGCAGATCGATGCCGACCTGGCCGAAGTCGACGCGCTGCTGGACGAGCTCCAGGAGCGGCGTGTGGTGGCGCAAGCGAGCTTCGAGAGCCTGGACATGCAGTTGGCCGACGCGCAGGAGCGCCACGCGCAGCTCGACGAGCGCGTGATCGAGGCCGAGCGAAAGTTGTCGGCGGCCAGGGAGCAGCAGCGCGGCCTGGAGCGTCAGGCCCAGGAAGCCATGTTCGCCCAGCGCAGCCTGGCCGCGCGGCAGGCCGAGTTCGCCCGCGCCCTCGAGACGGCGCGGCACCAGGCTGAAACCCTGGCGGCCGACGAGCAGCGCGCCCGGGACGAACTGTCCCGGCTCAGCGACGCGGTCGCCCAGGCGGGACTGCAGGACGCACTGACCGCGCGAGCCGAACGCGAGGCCCGGCTCGGTGCTGCCCGCAGCACCTACGACGATCTGACGGCCCGCCTGCGGGCGAGTGACGAGCGGCGGCTGAAGATCGAGCGTGAACTCGACCCGCTGCGGCAGCGCATCACCGAGCTGCAGCTCAAGGAACAGGCCGCGCGCCTGGGCCTGGAGCAATATGGCCAATTGCTGGCTGACGCCGGAGCCGACCTGGAGGCGGTGGCCGCCTCAGTCGCCACCGGGACGGTGCGTCTGGCCGGACTGCAAGGGGAGATCGACCGTCTGCAGCGAGAGATCACGGCCTTGGGCGCGGTGAACCTGGCGGCGCTGGAGGAGCTGGGCACGGCGCGCGAACGCAAGGCCTTCCTCGATGGGCAGTCCGCCGACCTGGCGGAAGCCATGAGCACGCTGGAAGATGCGATCCGAAAGATCGACGTGGAGACGCGCGAGCTGCTGTCGGACACCTTCAACGCGGTCAATGGACATTTCGGCCGTATGTTCCCCGAGCTCTTTGGCGGCGGCAACGCCAGGCTCGTGATGACCGGTGACGAAATCCTCGACGCGGGGGTGCAGGTCATGGCCCAGCCGCCCGGCAAGAAAAATCAGACCATTCATCTGCTGTCGGGCGGCGAGAAGGCGTTGACGGCGATTGCGCTGGTGTTCGCCATCTTCCAGCTGAACCCGGCACCGTTCTGCCTGCTTGACGAAGTGGATGCGCCGCTCGACGATGCCAACACGGAGCGGTACGCCAGGCTGGTCACGCGCATGAGCGGCGAAACCCAGTTTTTGTTCATCAGCCACAACAAGATCGCGATGGAGATGGCGGAGCAGCTGATTGGCGTGACCATGCAGGAGCAGGGCGTATCGCGCATCGTGGCCGTCGACATGGCGTCGGCGGCCAGCCTGGCCCAGGCAGACTGAGCCATGCCGCATACCAACGCGCAGCAAGGGAATCACGCATGAGCTCATTGCAAATCGGTCTGGCCGTGGCGGGCGGCCTGGTGCTGGCCGCGGTGGTCGCCCACGGGGCCTGGACGGCGCGCAGGAACATGCCGAGGCAGGCCCAGCCGGAGCCGGCCCAGGCGCAGCCTGGCGGGCGGGACGTGGCCCATGGCATCGAACCGGTGCTCGACCGTGACGAGCCGCTCGATGCGCCGTCACTGGACGAGCTCCCCGCGGGATTTCCGGTGCCGGCGACGAAGAGGCCAGGGTTGGACGCACTGATCGACGTCATCGCGCCGATCGGGCTGGACACCCCCGTGTCCGGCGAAGCGGCGCTGGCTGCCCTGCCCACGACGCGGCGCGCCGGCAGCAAACCCTTTGCCATCGAGGGGCTGAATCTGGCCAACGGGCAGTGGGAGCTGCCGGTGGCCGGCCAGCGCTACGGTGAGTTTCAGGCGGGGGTGCAGCTGGCGAACCGCACGGGCCATCTCAACGAGATCGAATTTTCCGAGTTCGCCATGAAGGCCGAACGTTTTGCCGAGGCCGTCAATGGTGCCCTGACCCTGCCCGACATGATCGAGGAAGTGGTCCGCGCCCGCGAGCTTGACCAGTTCGCGAGCGCCCACGACGCGCAGCTCGGCTTCACGCTGCGCGCGCGCAGCGCCGCCTGGAGTCCGGGTTATGTGCAGCAACATGCGGTGAGGCTGGGGTTCATGCCTGGCCCCGTCGCCGGACGGATGGTGCTGCCCGCCAATGCCGCGGGTCTGCCGCCGGTGTTGAGCCTGTCTTTCGACACACAGGCCGCGCTGTCGGATGACCCGGACCACTCGGCCGTGCGCGAAGTGACCCTCACGCTGGACGTGCCCCAGGTGAACCGCGCCGAGCAGGCCTTCGCCCGCATGCGCGAGATATCGATCGCGTTGGCCGCCGGCATGGACGGACTGCTGACCGACGACAACGGCCAGTTGATCCGGGTCGAGGTGCTCGACAGCATCGGCGAGGACCTCGAGCGCTTGTATGACCGTCTTGACGCGCGCGATCTCGCGGCCGGTTCGCCGCAGGCGCGGCGCCTTTTTTCCTGACCCCATGATGCGCTCGTCGCCTCGACGCGCGAATGCCCTCACATGATTCCTTCCGGTGACCCCTCGGCCGGCCCGCTCGGCGACGCAGCCGCTGAGCGGGCGCGTCAGTTGCGCGAGCAGCTGCACTTTCACGCCTGGCGCTACTACACGCTCGATGATCCGCTGATCCCGGACGCCGAATATGACCGCATGTTCCGCGAACTGCAGGCCCTGGAAGCCGCGAATCCGGTGTTGCGCACGCCGGACTCTCCGACGCAGCGTGTCGGGGCCCCGGTGCTCGACGGCTTCACTCCGGTGCGCCATGCGGTGCCGATGCTCAGCATCCGCACCGAAACGGACACCGCCGCGGCCGGCGCGCAGGCCTTCGA
>JAEWVY010000122.1 GCA_023396625.1 Pseudomonadota bacterium
CCATTTGACACTTGCCGACGATGTGCATGTATCCGCGGCCTCGGTGGTCACGCGATCGATTTCCCGGCCAGGCCTTTACACTGGGCTGTTTCCCATCGACGACAATGCCAACTGGGAGAAAAACGCCGCGTCGCTCAAACAACTGCACACCCTGCGCGAGCGCCTGAGGGCGCTGGAGAAATCGGGGGGCATTCGTGACCCAATCAATCCGACATGGCCAGACCCGGCCAGTTCAGGCACACGCATCATGATGGACATACATAAAATCCTCGGCCAACTGCCGCATCGTTACCCTTTTCTCATGGTGGACAGGGTGACCGCGATCGAGAAGGGGCAGCGCATCAAAGCGCTGAAGAACGTCACGATCAACGAGCCGTTTTTTACCGGTCATTTCCCGCAGCGTCCGGTCATGCCAGGCGTGCTCATGCTTGAAGCCCTTGCCCAGACGGCAGCACTGCTGACTTTCGACATGCAGGGGGGGGCGCCTGCCAGCAAGACGGTGTATTACTTCGCCGGTATCGATGGTGCGCGTTTCAAGCGGCCGGTGGAGCCTGGCGATCAGTTGGTGCTGGATGTCGAGTTCGACCGGATGCGCGGCGGGATCTATAAGTTCAAGGCCCGCGCCAGCGTGGGAGATGAATTGGCCTGCGAAGCCGAACTCATGTGTACCATGCGACGGGTGGATTGACGTGGCGGGGGCATGAGATGACGCGGATTCATCCGACGGCTCTGGTCGATGCCGAGGCTTGCATCGACAGCTCGGTGGCTATTGGTCCTTACACAGTGATCGGCCCGCATGTGCGGATCGGCGCGGGCACCGTCATCGGAGCGCACTGCGTGATCGAGGGCCACACCACCATTGGCGCCAACAACCGCATCTTCCAGTTCAACTCCATCGGCGCCATTCCGCAGGACAAGAAATACGCGGGCGAACCCACCGAACTGGTCATTGGTGACGACAACACCATTCGCGAGTTCTGCACCTTCAATCTGGGGGTGCCGGGCGCCGGTGGCATCACGCGCGTGGGCAGCCACAACTGGATCATGGCCTACACGCACGTCGCGCACGACTGCCGGGTCGACGACCACACCACGCTGGCCAACGCCACCACCTTGGGTGGGCATGTGCACCTGGCGGACTGGGTGACGGTGGGAGGACTCACCGGTATTCACCAGTTCGTGAAGATCGGCGCGCACGCCATGGTGGGCTTTGCCAGTGCGGTGTCGCAGGATGTGCCACCGTTCATGATGGTGGATGGCAATCCGCTGGCGGTCCGGGGGATCAATGCCGTGGGCCTGCGCCGGCGTGATTTTTCCGAGGCTCGTCTCGGCGCGGTCAAGCAGATGCACCGCTTGCTGTACCGCCAGGGGCGGACCCTGGACGCTGCCCGCGAGGCCATTGCCAGCCTCGCCGCGGAAGTGCCCGAGGCGGCGGATGACGTCGCGATGATGAACGATTTTCTGGCGAGCGCGGCACGAGGCATCGCCCGCTGACACGCAGGCTGCGCGTGAACCCAACCCCGCTCCAGTTGGCCATGGTCGCCGGCGAGGCGTCCGGAGACTTGCTCGCGGGCCTGCTGCTGCAAGGCCTGCGTGCACGCTGGCCCACGCTGCATGCCCGGGGGATTGGCGGGCCGCGAATGGCGCAGCAGGGCTTCGAGGCCTGGTGGCCGAGTGAAAAGTTGGCCGTGCGGGGCTATGTGGAAGTCTTGCCGCGCCTGCGGGAACTGCTGGCCATTCGGCGTGAACTGGGCGACCGTTTGCTGAGCGCCCATCCGGACGTGTTCGTTGGCATCGACGCCCCGGATTTCAATTTCGATCTGGAAATTCGCCTGCGCGAGGCTGGCGTGAAGGTCGTTCACTTCGTCAGTCCGTCGTTCTGGGCCTGGCGCGCCCGCAAGGTCGAGAAACTCCGACGCGCGGCCGATCATGTGCTGTGCCTCTTTCCGTTCGAACCGGCCCTGCTGGCGCAGCACGGCATCGCCGCGACCTATGTCGGGCACCCGCTGGCGCAGACGATTGCGCTGGAGCCCGATCGCGGCGCCGCGCGCCTGGCGCTGGGGGTGCCGGGCGGGGCGACCGTGGTGGCGCTTCTTCCCGGCAGCCGCGAGTCGGAGATCCGCTACCTCGGGCGGCGCTTCTTCGAGGCGGCCGCCTTGCTGGCCAGGGCCCGTCCGGACATCGAGTTTCTTGTGCCGGCTCTGCCGGCGCTGCGTCCAGCCATCGACAAGGCGGCGGCCGCTGCCGGTCTGGGGCGGCGGCTCCACCTCGTCGACGGGCAGTCGCACGCCGTGCTGGCGGCCTGTGACGTCGCGTTGGTCGCCAGTGGGACGGCCACACTCGAAGCGGCCCTCTTCAAGCGACCGATGGTGATCGCCTACGGGATGAACGCGGTGTCCTGGCTGATCATGCGACGCAAGCAACTGCAGCCCTGGGTGGGGCTTCCGAATATTCTGTGCCAGGAATTCGTGGTGCCGGAATTGCTACAGGAAGCGGCTACCCCCCAGGCACTGGCCAGTGCCTTGATGGACTGGCTGGATCACCCCGAAAAAGCCGCTGTGCTGGCACAGCGGT
>JAEWVY010000029.1 GCA_023396625.1 Pseudomonadota bacterium
CGTCAGGACACTGTGGACCCGGTAGGTCGGCGTGACTTTCGGAAAGTGCTTCCTGCGCCAGAGCACTGACGGATGCGCCGGCAAGGCATCGTCCGGGGCAATCCAGCGCGCCTTGGCGGCCACCTCCGCGTCGAACGTCTGGATCTCCCCGCCCTTGGCCGCAAACAGCGCCACCCGGATCGGGCCGACATGTTTGCCCACGAGATGCGGCGGGGGCCGGCGCGTGGCCCGCACTGCGATATCCGCATCGCGGCGGGTGAGGCTGGCCAGCTCATTGCCCGTGTGCAGATCGAAACTCAGGCGCGGATGGGTTTGACTCAGCGGCCTGAGCGCCGGGCCCACCAGCCCATGAAGAATGGTATTGGTGGTGGTGATGCGCACGGTGCCCGTGACCTGCTCGGGGCTGATCTGCGCCGCCGAACGCGCCGCCTCGAGCACGCCCTCCATCTGCTCCGCGTGACTTGCCAGCGCCTGCGCCAGCTCACCGGGCAAATAGCCCGTGCGCGAGCGCTCGAAAAGACGCTGACCCAGTCCCTTTTCGATCCGCTGCACCGCACGGAACACCGTCGAGGCATCCACGGCCAGCCGCTGACCCGCCTCGGCCAGGGTTCCCGCCCGCACCAGCGCCAGCACCACTTCCAGGTCCGCCGCGTCGAGCTTGTATTGCACAGGTGCATTCATGGTTTGCCAGCACGCCTATATTCATTGCATTTTTGAAATACTACATTGTGCTTTCCCTCAACTCAATGGATTTTTGCAATGAATTCCCCGCTGACTTCCCCCCCGGCCGCCTACGGCGTCACCTTGCTGCGCGTCAGCCTGGGCGTGATGTGGATCGCCCATGCGCTGCTGAAGTGGTTCGTGTTCACCTTGCCAGGCACCGCCCAGTTCTTTCAAAGCATCGGCTATCCCGGTTTTCTGGCCTATCCGGTCTTCGCCGCTGAACTGGCTGGCGGCATCGCCCTGGTGCTGGGGGTGTACGCACGCCAAGTCGCCCTGGCCCTGGTCCCGAGCATGGTGGTGGCCGCCTCGGTGCACCTGGGCAACGGCTGGGTGCACACCAGCGTGGGTGGCGGCTGGGAATATCCCGCCTTCCTGGTCGTGGCCTCCATCACCCACTGGCTGCTCGGGGACGGCGCGCTCGCCCTGCGCCGCAGCGACCGTTTCGTCCCGGCGTTCTGAGGCCAGCCCATGCACGGAAAAATCACGCTGATCAGCCACAAGCTCTGCCCCTACGTCCAGCGCGTCGCCATCGTGCTCGCGGAAAAAAAACTGGACTTCGAACGCATCGACATCGACCTGGCCCAAAAGCCCGAGTGGTTCCTCCAGATCTCGCCGCTGGGCAAGACGCCGGTGCTGCGGGTGGACGGGCAAGCCCTTTTCGAGTCGTCCGTCATCTGCGAGTACCTGGACGACACCGTGTCGCCCCGGCTGCACCCGACCCCACCCCTGGAACGCGCCAGACACCGCGGCTGGATGGAGTACGGCAACGGCATCCTCAACACCATCGGTGCGTTCTACAACGCGCCTGACGAGGCCAGCCTGGCCGCCCGTGCCGCCGACCTCCGGGCCCGGTTCGAGCAGATCGAGAGTGAGCTGGGTGCCGGGCCCTACTTCGCAGGCCCCCGTTTCACAATGGTCGACGCGGTGTATGGGCCCATCTTCCGATACTTCGACGTGTTCGACCGTTTCGGGGATTTCGGTTGCTTCGCGGGCACACCGCGCGTGCGTGCCTGGCGCGCCGCGCTGGCCGCCCGGGAGACCGTCGCCACGGCGGCCAGGGCCGACTACCCCGCGCTGCTGCACGCCTTCCTGGTGGCGCGCGGCAGCGCCCTGTCGGCACGCGCGCCGTCCCTGGCTGCCGCCTGAGCCCCGCGCGGCGGGCGGGGCCACCACGGCCCCATGGCCGCCCACGACGCCACCACATTGCTGGCACGCCGCTGAAATCCGGCCGCTGCCCGGGCCTCAGGCTGCCAATGGCTTCTGCTGCGACGCCAGGGCCGCACCGAGCCCCAGCGCCGCGGCCGAAAACAGCAGCCCGCGGCCCAGCCCACCCGGGCCATCGGCGATCCAGCCGACGACGGTCGGTCCGACGATCTGGCCCGCGGCGAACACAGTCGTGAAGGCGCTGATGCCCGCCGGCCATTGCGCCGCCGGCAGGTTGTGCCGCACCAGCGCCGTGGTCGACGCCACCAGCGACAGAAACACCCCGCCGAA
This sequence comes from Pseudomonadota bacterium, assembly GCA_023396625.1. GTDB lineage: Bacteria > Pseudomonadota > Gammaproteobacteria > Burkholderiales > Burkholderiaceae_C > JAEWVY01. The sequence continues at coordinate 2,218 of JAEWVY010000029.1, forward strand.
CAGCAGGCCCGAACCCAGCACCACGGGCCCAAATGACGTCAGCGCCGGCAGCACCGTGGCGACGCCCAGCAAGGCATTCAGCAGGGCCAGCGCGCCGCCTCCGCGGCTGCGGTCGAGCAAGCCGGCCCAAATGCGCGACGACGCCATCACCGCCACGCCCAGCAGGGCGTAGAACCACGTCACGGTGGCCCCCGTGGCCCCCTGCTCACGCAGCAAGGCGATCACAAAGGTCATGTAGCCGATGTACCCCACCCCAAACAAGGCATAGCCTGCCAGGGCAAAACGCATGGGCGACCAATGGAAGTCCGTTTTCTTAGCCGAATTGGCAATTTCCCATTGTCGCGCGGACATTTCATGCTCCTGATTTAGAAGCACACGGGCCGGCCACCGCAACACGGCCGTGGCACCGACGCACGCCAGCGACAACGCCCACCAGGCCCAGGACCAGCCATGCGGACGGCCCTCGCCAGCCGCGAGCACCGCAGGCACCAGCAGCGCCGACAGCACGATGCCCAGCCCGGTCCCGCCGTAGTACAGCCCGATCAGGAAACCACCGCGCCCCGGCTGCGCGGTGCCCAGGCGCGCCGCCAGCACGCCGCCGGCGATGAAGACGAAGGCGCTGGCCACCCCGGCAAGCAGCCGCTGCGCCAACAGCGGCGCCGCCGTGGTGAAAAAGCCGCTCAGGCCCATGAACACGCTGGCCGCCAGCGCCCCCTGAACCAGCAAACGGGTCGGACCGAAGCGCCGCATCAGGGCCGGCGTGACCAGCGCACCGAGCAGGTATCCCAGGGCATTGAGCGTGTTCATCGCACCGGCCAGCGTGTAGCTCCAGCCGAGATCCACACGCATGGGCGGCAACAGCAGGCCATACGCAAACCGCG
>JAEWVY010000046.1 GCA_023396625.1 Pseudomonadota bacterium
CGCGCCGGGAAACCACACGGCCCCGGGCATGGCGTGCCTGGCGAGCACGGCCGTGTGCGGCGTGGGGGATTGCAGGTCGAAGTAGTCCCAGAGGCTTTGCCAGAAGGCGTCCAGCTCGGTGGTGGACCAGCGCCACAGCGCGGCATAGTCCTCGAACACCAGGCCACGCTGCGCGCGCAGCCAGTCCTGGTACAGGCGAATCTGAGGCACGTAGGGCGGGGGGGCGGGTGGATGCATGCGCCCAAGCGTAGCAGTGCCGCGGGGGCGGGCCTCTGCGGGTTTGCACGAGGCGCCGGTGCGCCCGCCGCCGGGCCCGATGCTCAGCGCAGCATGCGCCAGACCATCTCGACGCCCGCCGCCCACAGATCCACGTTGGCGGCAGCCCCGTTGGCCAGCAGGGTGTGGCGTTCGGCCCGGTCCTCGCGCTCGACGCGCTGGCGGTCGCGTTCGATCATGATCAGCGCGTCGGCGACCTCCAGCGGCCGCGGCGAGGCCCCGCGCTGGGCGGCCTGGGCATAACCGGCGAGCGCGCGCTCCACGGCCCCGGGGTCGAGCAGCGCGAGCGCCGAGCGGCAGTGCGGGCAGGCGGCGTCCTGGCGCACGTTCACTGGCGCGCCGCAGCTGGCGCAATGGATCACGCCGACGCGGCGGGCAATGTCGTCGACCTCTGCCGGCGTCAGGTGTCGCACGAAGCCTTTTTCGACCATGAACGACGAAAACGTCGCCAGTCGCCCATGGCCCTGCCCGCAGCGCCAGGTGATGTAGCGCCCGTGGCGCACCACGTCGAAGCCCTGCGTCAGCGGGCGGGCGCAGCGCGGGCAGTCCAGCGCCGTGGCCAGCGGCTGGCGGGGGGCGTCGCGGTGGGCGTGCAGCACGTTCAGCAGCTGCACCACCGCCTCGGCCGCGAGCCGGAGGTTTTCCTGCGGGTCGAACCAGATCAAGCGGCAGGCGTGGCACAGGTCCAGCGTCACCGTCCTGCCGTGCTGTCCGGGCAGGTGCAGCTCGGCCATCGGCGCCCGGCACGACGGGCAGCCCAGCGGAGCGGCCGACGGGTGCGGGGCGGCGTGTGATGCTCTATTATTCATAGCAATATATGACCAGTTGACGCTGGGAAATGGCCAATTTGTTCAATAATCCGCAGGCTCAGGCCCCGGCGGCCGCCACGTGCGCCGCGATGGCTTCGCCCAGGGCCTGGGTGTGGGCCTGGCCCCCCAGGTCCGGCGTGCGCGGGCCGGACCGCAGCACGGCTTCGATCGCTTCGACGATGGCGTCGTGCGCCTGGCGCCAGCGCGGGTCGGGCCGGCCGTCCGCGCCCGGGCAACTGCCGGCCAGGAAGTCCAGCATCAGCGCGCCCGACCAGATCATGGCCACCGGGTTGGCGATGTGCTGGCCGTAGATGTCGGGCGCGGAGCCGTGGACCGGCTCGAACAACGAGGGGAAGCGGCGCTCCGGATTCAGGTTGGCCGACGGGGCCAGGCCGATGGTGCCGGTGCAGGCGGGCCCCAGGTCGGACAGGATGTCGCCAAACAGGTTGGAGGCCACCACCACGTCGAAACGCTGCGGCTGCAGCACGAAGCGCGCGCTCAGGATGTCGATGTGTTGCTTGTCCACGGTGACCTCGGGGTAGCCCTGGCCCACGGCGTCGGCGCGGCCGTCCCACCACGGCATGCTGATGGCGATGCCGTTGCTCTTGGTCGCCACCGTCAGGTGCCGGCGCGCGCGGCCGCGGGCCAGTTCGAAGGCGTATTTCAGCACCCGGTCGGTGCCGTGGCGCGAGTAGACGGATTCCTGAATGACGATCTCGCGCTCGGTGCCCGCGTACATCACGCCGCCGAGGTTGGTGTATTCGCCTTCGGTGTTCTCGCGCACCACGAAGAAATCGATGTCGCCGGCGCGGCGCGGCCGGCCCTGTCCGTCCACCAGCGGGCACGGCACGCCGTCGAACAGACGCACCGGGCGCAGGTTGATGTACTGGTCGAATTCGCGGCGGAACTTCAGCAGCGAGCCCCACAGCGACACGTGGTCCGGCACCGTGGCGGGCCAGCCGACCGCGCCGAAGTAGATCGCGTCCATGTCCTGCAGCTGCGCCTTCCAGTCGTCCGGCATCATCTGGCCGTGCCGCAGGTAGTAGTCGCAGTGCGCCCAGTCGAAGTGGCTGAATGCCAGGGGCAGGTGAAAGCGTCGCGCGGCGGCTTCGAGCACGCGCAGCCCTTCGGGCATGACCTCGCGGCCGATGCCGTCGCCGGCAATCACGGCGATGCGCAGGGGGCGGGTGGCGGCGGGGGGGGACGTCGTCATGGCAGGGTGGCGGTGGAGTGGAAACCCATCATTGTTCACGAACCGTCGACCACCCGCCCGTCCACCAGCGCGATCTGCCGGTCGCAGCGCGCGGCCAGGCGCGGGTCGTGCGTGACGATCAGACAGGCGCTGCCGTGGTCGCGGTTGAACTCGCGCAGCAGCACGAAGACCTCGTCGGCGGAGACCGTGTCCAGGTTGCCCGTGGGTTCGTCCGCCAGGATCAGCCGCGGCTTGAGCGACAGCGCCCGCGCGATCGCCACGCGCTGCTGCATGCCGCCCGACAGTTCACCGGGGCGCTTGGCCTCTGCGCCCTTCAGGCCCACGCGGTCCAGCAGCTCGCGGCCCAGGGCCTCGGCCTCGCGCGTGGCCGTGCCCGTCGCGATGAGGGACGGCAGCAGCACGTTTTCCAGCGCGGTGAACGCCGGCAGCAGGTGGTGGAACTGGAACACGAAGCCGATGGTGGCGCCGCGCAACCGGGTGAGGCCGGCGTCGTCCAGCGACTGCGTGGCCTGCCCGGCGATCTCCAGCGTGCCCGCGGTGGGCCGCTCCAGCAGGCCGATGATGTTCAGCAGCGTGCTCTTGCCCGAACCCGAAGGGCCGGTGAGCGCGACGAACTCCGCCTCGCGCAGCGCCAGCGTGATGCCGTGCAGCACCTCGGCCTCGACCGGCGTGCCGACGTGGTAGCTTTTGCGGATGTCCGCGAGGCGCAGGATGGGGCTGGGTGGGGCGCTCATGTGTCCGGGCGAGGGGCCGCCTGGCCGTCCCGGTGCTTCCGCTTGCGGACGAGGCGGCCTATCGCGGCGCCGACGGCCCACAGCATGAGCAGCGGGACCACGGCCATCAGCGACAGGCCGAACACCCAGACGAGCGCTTCGATTTTCAAGGCGAGGGCCAGGGTGAAGCCGGCGATCAGCACCCCCACGAGCCCCAGGCCCACCCAGGTCGGTGTCGTCATGCCCGGGCCTTGGCGCTTTTTCAGCAGGCCGTAGGCGAAACCCGCGGCGAGCAGTCCGAGGATGACGAGATGGTCACGCGCCATGGGGTCCCCCTGGGCTTCATCGTGGCGCTTGCGGGCACGAGGGCATCGCGCGTGTGCCCGCTTCAGGCCGCGCCGGCCGTGGTGGGCGCCTGCTGCAGCTTCTTCCAGGCCTGAAACCCGCCGGCGACCGACAGGGCTTTGGGATAGCCCAGGGACCGCAGGAGCGCCGCCGCGGCCAGGCTGCGGCGCCCGCTGTTGCACACGCACAGCAGCAGGTGGTCGCGCGCGTGGTGCAGCTGGTTGATGAGCGTGAAGAACGCCGTGGCGTCGATGTCCTTGGGTCGGCCGGCGTCCAGGATGTCCTGCTCGTCCTCGGTGAGGTTTTGCCCGAGCAGCACCTTGACCTCGAACAGCGGGATGTGGACGGTGTCGGGGATGGCCCCCTTCATCTCGATCTCGAACGACTGGCGGATGTCGATCATCGTGGCCAGGCCCAGGCGGCACAGTTCCTGCGCCGCGGGCAGCGAGATCTCGAGCTGGGCGCGTTCCTGTGGCGTGAACGCAGATTCGTCGGTCATGGGGCAATCCTTGGTGCCGTGCCGGGTTCCAATCCGCGGCGCGCAGGTGCCTAGCATAGCGCGGTGCGCGGGCGGTTTCGCCGGGGCACGGCGTCCGCCCGTGGCCTTCACGCGCGGATGGCCTGCACCGGGTCCATGCGCGCCGCGCGCCGCGCCGGGATGGCCGCCGCGGCCAGGCCCACGCCGCAGGCGACGAGGGTGGCCAGGAGCACCAGCTGCGGGTCGAGCTGCGCGCTGAACAGCGGGCTGCCGTCCGGGCTCTTGAAGATGCGCGAGAACACCACGAGCAGCGTGCCCGCCAGCGCCGCGCCGAGCAGCGAGCCGGCCAACCCGACGAGGCCGCCCTGCAGCAGGAACACCGCCATGATGCGTCGACG
>JAEWVY010000047.1 GCA_023396625.1 Pseudomonadota bacterium
GTGTGGCAGGTCCTGGGGCCGATGCCGGCGGGCCCGGGCCCGGGCGGCCTTGCCCAGGCCGTGGCGGCGGCGCTGGCCGTGGTGGCGCTGGGGTGGGTGGCCGGGCCGGACCTGAAGCGGGCGCTGCGACGATAATTTTTGCTTGCCATGATCGAACTGTTCCAGATCACCAACGACCCTGAGACCGCGCGCCGCTGCGATGCGCTGGAGGGGCTGCGCCTGTTCGTCGATCTGGAGCGGCAGGGCAAGGCCGAGCGGCAGGCGGGCCGCAACACCTTCATCAGCGCGCACCAGCTCGACGACGTCGCGCGTGTGAAGGCGGTGTTGGCCCGGGCGCGGCTGATGGTGCGCGTCAATCCGCTGAACCCGGACAGCGCGGCCGAGGTCGACGCCGTGCTGGCGCGCGGTGCCGACCTGCTGATGCTGCCCATGTTCACGCGCGCCGACGAACTGCGCGCATTCGTTGCCCTGGTGGCGGGCCGGGTGCCCGTCGTGGCCTTGCTGGAAACGGCGGGTGCGCTCGACACGCTGGACGAATGGATCGGCACCCCCGGGCTGAACGAAGTGTTCGTGGGCTTGAACGACCTGCACATTTCCCTGGGGTGCCGCTTCATGTTCGAGCCGCTGGCGCAGGGCGTGGTCGAACGGGTTGCAGTCGCAGCCAAGGCGCAGGGCCTGCGTTTTGGTTTCGGCGGTATTGCGCGCTTGGACGAAGGCTTGCTGCTTGGGCGCGACGTGCTGGCGGAACACGTGCGCCTGGGGTCGCAAGCCGTCATCCTGTCGCGTACCTTCCATCGCAGCGATTCGCCCGTGCCGTTCGAGGACGAAGTGGCGGCCCTGCGCGCCGCCGAGCGTCAACTGGCGACACGCACGCCCGCACAGACGGAGTGCGACCGGCAACGCATTGCCGGCGTGATTCATTCCATCGCCACGGCAACGGCGGCACGCCAGGGCGCAGGAGCCTCCGTGTGAAGCGTTTGCTGGACCTCGTGCTGTCCGCCATGGCACTCTTGGCGCTCAGCCCGCTGCTGTTGGCCACGGCGCTGGCCATCGCCCTGGAGAGCGGCTGGCCCGTGATGTTTCGTCAGACGCGGCTGGGCCTGCACGGGCGCGAGTTCGGCATGTACAAGTTCCGCAGCATGGTCAAGAACGCAGCATCGATCGGACCCTATTTCACGACCGACAACGACCCTCGGATCACCCGTGTGGGCCGCTTCATCCGCCGCACCAGCATCGACGAACTGCCGCAACTGTTGAACGTGCTCAAGGGCGACATGAGCCTCGTGGGGCCCAGGCCGGATGTGCCGGCGCAACGTACGCTGTATACCGACGCGGATTGGGCGCAACGCTGCAGTGTGCGGCCAGGCATCACGGGGTTGGCTCAAGTCGTGTACCGTTCCCAGGGGACAGAGGCGCAGCGTTTGGCCTTGGACCTGCAATATACGCGGAACCTGTCGATCCTTGAAGACTTCAGGATCTTGGTCAGGACGCTGGGTCGGTTGACCGGGAAGGGGGCGAATTGATGCCGGCGACTGCACAGCGGCAGCGAACCGAGCGTGTCCTGGGGTGGGATTTCTTACGCGGGCTGTGCGCGTTGGCGGTATGTGGTTACCACCTGCTGAGTTGGTTGAACATCGCTACGCTGCACACTTTCGGTCACTATGGTGTCTACCTGTTCTTTGTTCTTTCCGGCGCCAGTCTGGCCTACACCTACGGCGGGAAGTTCAGTCGGTCCGCATTTTCTTTCAAGGACTTCCTCCTGACCCGCTACTTCCGGCTGGCGCCGCTCTATATCGGGTTGTTGCTTCTGGTTGTTCCATGGAAGCTAAGTCATGAGCCACTGTCACTGGCATTTCTGGCCAAGTTGGGCGCGAATGTGTTCTTTCTGTTTGGCTGGTTCTATCCTGCGACGCAATCGATGTTGGTTGGCGGGTGGTCTCTCGGAATTGAGGCTGTGTTTTACCTCTTGTTCCCGGCCATGATGTGGACGTTGAGTACTCGATACCTTGGTTGGCTTTTCTGGCTCGTCTTGTTGGTGGTGCAGGTGGTGTGGATTCGTGGGACGGTCGGTGCCGATTCGGGCTACCTTGCGAACACTTTCATCTACCATCACGCTCCGGCGTTTGCGGCCTATTTCATGGGGGGCTGCCTGATTGGCCACTATCGGCGTACTCGGGAATTGAGATGTGAACTGGGGTTCCCTACGGGGGTTACGCTCACTCTGAGCGGCTTTGTCGTGATGGCTTTGCTGGATACGCCAGACCCTGCCAGTGTGTTGACTGGCTGGCGGGGCATTTGTCTGGCGACGTTGTGTTTTGCACTGGTGGCGCATACCGGTTACCTGCGTCACGGTGGTGCCCATTTTTCCGCCGTAGCGCAGAGGCTGGGGGACGCCACATATGGCTTGTATCTGATCCATCCGGTCCTTTTCTTCGGCCTTGGCTTTGTGGTCCTTCCTAAGCTAGGTATCAACCTGCCTCCAGAGCAGTGGCTGTTGGGCTGGCGTTTGGCGCTGGCTATTGCGGTCATGGCGAGTTCATTTCTTTTGGCGCTGGTCAGCGAGCGGTACTTTGAGCATCCCATCCGTCAACGGGTG
>JAEWVY010000053.1 GCA_023396625.1 Pseudomonadota bacterium
GTGACATGACGTTAGGTCCAGAATGCACACGTCCATATTCCGGAGATTCGCATGAAAGTCCACAGCATTCTCGACACCATCGGGCGTACCCCGCACGTGCGCATCAACCGCCTTTTTGGCGCCGACGCCAATGTCTGGATCAAGTCCGAGCGCAGCAATCCTGGTGGGTCGATCAAGGATCGCATTGCCCTGGCCATGGTCGAGGAGGCGGAAAGATCCGGCCAACTCAAGCCCGGCGGCACCATCATCGAACCCACCTCGGGCAACACTGGTGTCGGATTGGCGCTGGTGGCCGCCGTCAAAGGCTACAAACTGGTTCTGGTGATGCCGGACAGCATGTCCGTCGAACGGCGTCGCCTGATGCTTGCGTACGGCGCGAGCTTCGACCTGACTCCCCGAGAGAAGGGCATGAAAGGCGCCATCGCCCGGGCCGAGGAACTGCGAGCCGGCACACCCGGCGCGTGGATCCCCCAGCAATTCGAGAATCCAGCCAACGTCGATGTGCACGAGCGGACAACGGCGCAGGAAATCCTCGCCGATTTCCCCGAAGGCATCGATGCACTGATCACCGGGGTGGGCACCGGCGGCCACCTGACGGGTGTGGCGCGGGTGTTGAAAGCCAGGTTTCCGAAACTCAAGGTATTCGCCGTCGAACCCGCTGCGTCGCCCGTGATTTCGGGTGGCACCCCCGCACCGCATCCCATTCAGGGCATCGGCGCCGGATTCATCCCGAAAAACCTCGACACCAGCCTGCTGGACGGCGTGATCCAGGTCGATGCCGAACCGGCCCGAGAACATGCCCGCCGCGCCGCGCGCGAAGAAGGTCTGCTGATCGGCATCTCGTCGGGCGCGACGCTGGCGGCCATCGCCCAGAAGCTCCCCGAGCTGCCCGCAGGCGCCACCGTACTGGGCTTCAACTACGACACGGGCGAGCGATACCTGTCGGTCGAAGGCTTCCTGCCCACCTGAATCCCGGCATCCAAGGCTTGGCAGCAAGGCCGTATCATGACGGCCTTGCTTGATCACCACGAGCCTGCCTTGATCCGCCTTTCCGAACTCAGACTTCCGCTGGCTGCGCTGCCGGTCGTGACACGGCGCGCCGCTGAAGCGCCTGCCGAAACCGACGAAGACCGCATTCCACCTCCCCATCCGACGGCAGCGCTGACGCGACTGGCCGCAGAAACTCTCGGTATCGCCGAAAGCGCCATCGCAACGTTGCAGGTCTTCAAGCGCAGCTTCGACGCCCGCAAGGCAGACTTGGTTGTGGCCTACATCGTCGACATCGCCCTGACCCCCCCATTGGCCGACGCCACGCTGCTGGCACAGCATGCAGGCAATCCGCATGTCCAGCCCACGCCGGACATGTCCTGGCACCCCGTGGGCCAGGCACCCGTCACCCTGCCCGTTCGCCCGGTGGTGGTCGGCTTCGGGCCATGCGGCATCTTCGCCGCGCTGGTCCTGGCCCAGATGGGTTTTAGACCCCTCGTGCTCGAACGTGGGCGCACGGTCCGCCAACGCACCAGGGACACCTGGGGCCTGTGGCGCCGGGGAGTGCTCGACCCTGAGTCCAACGTCCAGTTCGGCGAAGGCGGCGCGGGCACCTTCTCCGACGGCAAGCTCTATAGTCAGATTCGCGACCCACGGCATCTGGGCCGCAAGGTCATGGAAGAATTCGTCAAGGCCGGCGCGCCCCGGGAGATCCTCTATGAGGCGCACCCCCACATCGGCACCTTCAAACTGGTGCGTGTGGTCGAACGCCTGCGCGAGCAGATCATCGCGCTCGGTGGTGACATTCGATTCGGGCAGCGAGTCAGCGATGTCCTGATCGAAGACGGGAAAATGCGCGGGCTCAAAGTGCTCGATCAATCCAACCACGAGAGCTACGAGCTGCGTGCCGATCACGTGATCATGGCACTGGGGCACAGCGCGCGTGACACCTTCGCCATGTTGTACGAGCGCGGAGTACAGATGGAATCCAAGCCATTTTCCATCGGTTTCCGGGTCGAGCATCCACAAGGCATGATCGACCGCGCCCGTTGGGGCCAGCACGCCGGTCATCCGCTGCTGGGCGCCGCCGACTACAAACTGGTGCATCACGCCAGCAATGGTCGCACGGTGTACAGCTTCTGCATGTGCCCAGGCGGCACGGTGGTCGCCGCCACCTCCGAACCGGGTCGCGTGGTGACCAATGGCATGAGCCAGTACTCGCGCAACGAACGCAATGCCAATGCCGGACTGGTGGTGGGCATCGACCCGCGCGACTACCCCCGCGACCCGGCCGCCTTCGAAGCCATGGTCGGCGCAACGTTCGGGGCCGAACGGCTCCAGGCGCAGGTATCACACCCCTTGGCCGGCATCGTGCTGCAGCGTCAGCTCGAATCGGGCGCTTACGTCCTGGGCGGTGCCACTTACGAGGCACCGGCCCAGTTGGTCGGTGATTTCATCGCCGGCAGGCCGTCACAGCAGCTCGGCGAGGTCATGCCCTCGTACAAGCCTGGCGTGACACTCGGCGACCTCCATGCGGCCCTGCCCGGCTACGCCATCGACGCGCTGCGCGAGGCCCTGCCGGCCTTCGGACGCAAGATCAAGGGTTTCGACCGACCCGACGCGGTCCTGACGGGCGTCGAGACTCGCACCTCCTCGCCACTGAAAATGGGTCGGGGGGAGAAGGATTACCAGAGCCTGAACACACGGGGTTTGTATCCAGCGGGCGAGGGAGCCAGCTATGCGGGCGGCATCCTCTCGGCAGGCGTCGATGGCATCCGGGTCGGCGAGGCGGTTGCCCGCAGCCTGCTGAGCAGGGCCTGACCCGGCGCGTCAAGCCTGGCGCGCCTGGAGCGCGGCAATACGCTCCTCGATCGGCGGGTGCGTGGCAAACAGCTGCCCGATACCCCCCGCGATACCCATGGCCGCGATGCTTTTGGGCAGCTCGGCAGGATGCACACCACCCAGCCGAGCCAGGGCATTGATCATGGGCTGGCGACGGCCCATGAGCTGCGTGGAGCCCGCATCGGCACGGAACTCGCGCTGCCGGCTGAACCAGGCCACGATGATGGCCGCCAGGAAGCCGAGCACGATGTCCAACACGACGGTCGTGATCATGTACCCTATGCCCGGCCCGCTGTCGCGGTCGTCGCCACGACGCAGGAAACTGTCCACCGCATACCCGATGACCCGCGACAGGAACACCACGAAGGTGTTCATCACCCCCTGGATCAGCGTCATGGTGACCATGTCGCCATTGGCCACGTGCGCCACCTCGTGGCCAAGCACCGCTTCGATCTCTTCATGCGTCATGCTGCGCAGCAGCCCGGTGGACACGGCCACCAGCGCCGAGTTCTTGAACGCACCCGTCGCAAAGGCATTCGGGTCGCCCTCGAAGATACCGACCTCCGGCATGCCGATGCCCGCCTTGGCGGCCAGGTTGTGCACCGTGCTCACCAGCCAGGCTTCGTCGGCGTTGCGCGGCTGCTCGATGACCTGCACGCCCGCGCTCCATTTGGCGATCGGCTTGCTCATCAGCAGCGAAATGATCGCGCCGCCGAAACCCATCACCAGCGCAAAACCGAGCAGCGCGCCCAGATTCAGGCCGTTGGCGGTCAGATAACGGTTGACCCCGAGCAAACTCGCGACGATGCCCAGCACCACCACGACGGCCAGGTTGGTCAGGACAAACAGGGCTATGCGTTTCATGTGTTTTTCTCTCCGGAAAGCATCCCTTCTAAGGGAAGGACGGTACTGATGGTAGGGGCGGATTGCCCGGACTCAAGGGATTTTTCCATCAATTCCAGGGAGACTCTGCGGTTATTTCCCTTGTCCGACCAGTGAACGTTCGCGCGGGCGGGCCGGGCGAAACACATCATCATCACGGTAGTACGCCGGGTCTTCATTGGCCTGCCACCAACCCGGCACGCCCAGCACAGGCAGGGGCACAAAAGGTTTTCGGGCCAGCTTGCTGGCCGACAGATCCCGCGCAAGCCAGGAATCCATCCCGGCCAGGTCAGCCCAGGCGGGTCCGATGCGCCAGACGTGAACAGTGATGGACTTGTAAGGGGTGACGAGTTTTTCAAGTGCGGCGTGACCGAACACCAGCAACCGAGACTGGCGCCACAGCGGACGCAGCCGGCCAAACACCTGCCGCCACTGCCGGGCGGCCAACGCCTCCCAGAGCACGTCGGGCGCATGCAGCAACGC
>JAEWVY010000058.1 GCA_023396625.1 Pseudomonadota bacterium
AACCCGTTCATGGCCGCATAGGTGGTCACGCCCGGACGCTTGCCGATGACCTGGTCGATGTACTGCAGGTGCATGGCGTTGGTGCCCCAGGTGCCGCAGATCAGGCCATCCACATCCCCCTTGTGCAGCAACATCGCGCCGATCAGCGTCAGCCGCCGCCGCATCTCGATCTTGGCCATGGGCATGGTGATGCCCTTGCGCTCGGTCATGCGATGGTAGGTCTGCCAGAAGTCCCTGTAGCGGCGGTCCTGCTCGACGTTGACCACGTCATAGTCGAGCTCCTCCTTGAGCCGCAGGCCAAACTTGGCGATACGCTGTGCGATCACCGCAGGCCGGCCGATGAGCGTCGGCCGGGCGAGACCTTCATCCACCACGATCTGGGCGGCCCGCAACACGCGCTCCTCCTCGCCCTCTGCATAGGCCACGCGCTTGCGCGCGGCCAGTTTGGCGGCGTTGAAGATGGGCTTCATCACCGAGCCCGAGGCATAGACGAAGCTTTGCAGCCGCTCGCGGTAGGCCTCCATGTCGGCGATCGGACGTTGCGCCACGCCACTGTCGGCCGCGGCCTGCGCCACCGCCGGTGCGATTTTCATCATCAACCGCGGATCGAAAGGCTTGGGAATCAGGTAATCGGGGCCAAAGGCCAGTTGCTCGCCTGCGTACGCGGCGGCGACCACCTCGCTCTGCTCGGCTTGCGCCAGTTCGGCAATGGCATGCACCGCCGCCAGCTCCATCTCCACCGTGATGGTGGACGCGCCGGCGTCGAGCGCGCCGCGGAAGATATAGGGGAAACACAGGACGTTGTTGACCTGGTTCGGATAGTCCGAGCGGCCGGTGGCCATGATCGCGTCGTCGCGCACCGCCCGCACCTCCTCGGGTCGAATCTCTGGGGTGGGGTTGGCCAGCGCGAAAATCAGGGGCCGCGCCGCCATCTGCCGCACCATCTCGGGCTTGAGCACGCCGCCCGCCGACAGGCCGAGGAACACGTCGGCGCCAGCGATCACCTCGGCCAGCGTGCGCGCGTCGGTCTTCTGCGCGTAGGTGATCTTGTCCTCGTCCATCAGCTCGGTGCGGCCTTCGTAGACCACGCCGGCCAGATCCGTCACCCAGATGGCCTCGCGCGGAATGCCCAGCTTGACCAGCAGGCCCAGGCAGGCCAGCGCCGCCGCGCCCGCGCCCGAGGTCACGAGCTTGATCTTCTTGGGGTCCTTGCCCGCGACCTTCAGCCCGTTGAGGATGGCCGCCCCCACGGTGATGGCGGTGCCATGCTGGTCGTCGTGGAAAACCGGGATCTTCATGCGCTCGCGCAGCTTGCGCTCGACATAGAAACAGTCGGGGGCCTTGATGTCCTCGAGGTTGATGCCACCGAACGTGGGTTCCAGCGCGGCGATGATTTCGACCAGCTTGTCCGGATCCTTCTCGTTGATCTCGATGTCGAACACATCGATCCCCGAAAATTTCTTGAACAGGACCGCCTTGCCCTCCATCACCGGCTTGCCGGCCAACGGGCCGATGTCCCCCAGGCCCAGCACGGCCGTGCCATTCGTCACCACGCCCACCAGGTTGCCCCGGCTGGTGTAGCGGAAAGCGGCCGAGGGATCGGCCACGATCTCCTCACAGGGCGCGGCGACGCCGGGTGAATAGGCCAGACCCAGGTCATGCTGGTTGATCAGCTGCTTGGTCGGTGCAATGGCGAGCTTGCCGGCAGTCGGAAACTCGTGGTAGTCGAGCGCGGCGCGGCGCAACTGGGCGCGCCGTTCTTCAGTTTGGGCTTTGTTGGCGGACATCGGTCTTTCCTGCGGCAGAAAAATGCCCGGAAAACCCGGGCCTTGGGCCACGCTGGTCCGGGCGATTGTAGCCTCCCACCCCCGGCACACCCCGCAGGACCGGCGCCGGCACAAGCGGCCGTGCCTGGGCCGCGGATCACATACGGATCACGCCGCAGGCCACGCGCGCGCCCGCGTTGCCCGCGGGCTGCGACTTGAAATCGTCCGGATCGCGGTGAACGATCAGACCCCGGCCCACCACGCTGCGGGCCCCCGCGGCGACACTCAGGCTGTCGGTCTCGAAATCGACGCGGGCCACGCCCTGGGCATCGGCTTTCAGCGAGGGCAGGTCACCGGCGTGGTGCATGCCATGACCATGCTGGCCATGCGCGCTGGCGGACGGATTGAAGTGGCCGCCGGCGCTCATGCCGTCGCCGCTGGAACAGTCCCCCTTCTCATGCACATGGAAGCCATGCTCGGCATGCGGCTTGAGTCCGCGCACTTCGCCGGTCACCCGCACCTTGTGGCCCTTTTGGGCAAAACGCACCGAACCCGTCACCGCGTTGCCGCGCGTGGCCTGCAATTCGGCAGAAGCTCCCGGCTCGGTGCCGGGTGTGGCGCAGGCCACCAGGCCAAGCGACAGCACGCTGGCCATCGCGGTGCGGACGGGGGTCAGGATCTGGCATGCGGAAAGTTTCATGGGATTCTCCAGAAGCAAATGGAAACAGGGCCGGCGGGCATCCTAGACGGATTCTTGACATAACTCAAGAACACGGGTGTCGCCAGGGGGCGCCCGACTCGCGGCCACGACGCCGGGCCCGCGGACTGCTACCCTAGCGGCATGAAATCTTCTACCCGTTGGGGCGCCGCGGCTCTGGTGGTGCTGGCTGCGGCCACGGCGCTCACACTGATGGGCCGGCGCGGCACCCAGGTGCAGGTGTCGCCCGTGGTGCGCGGCGCCATCGTGCAGTCGGTCGTCGCCACGGGACGCGTCAACGCGCCGGCGCGCCTGGACATCGGCGCGGAGGTGACGGCCACGGTGCGCGAAGTGCGCGTGCGCGAGGGCGACCGCGTCAAGGCCGGCGACGTGCTGCTGCGCCTGTCCGACGCCGAAGCCCGCGCCGCGCTGACGCAGGCACAAGCCGCGCTGGTCGAGGCCCGCGCCCGCGCCATGGAGCAGGCCAGCGTGACCGCCCCCGTCGCCAGCCAGGCGGTGGTGCAGGCCGAGGCGGCCTTCACCGCCGCCGAACGCGAACAGCAGCGTGCCCGCGAACTGGTGGCGCAGGGATTTTTCCCGCAGCAGAAACTCGATGACGCCCAGCGCGTGCTGGACACCGCGCGCAGCGCGCTGGCCTCCGCCCGCGTGCAGTCACAATCGAACCAGGCCACCGGCGTGGCCCCCGCGCTGGCGGCTGCGCGCGTGGCGCAGGCCGAAGCCGCCGTAAAAGCCGCCGCCGCGCGGCTGGCGCGTCTGACCCTTGCCAGCCCGGTCGATGCCTTGGTGCTCACCCGCCAGGTGGAGCCCGGCACCATGGCGCAGCCCGGCCGCGTGCTGCTGACGCTGGCGGCCAGCGGCGAGACCCGGATCGACGCGGCCATCGACGAAAAGAACCTGCGCCTGCTCATCCCCGACATGCCCGCCCAGGCGGTGGCGGACGCCTTTCCCGGCCAGCGCTTCGACGCACGGCTGAACTGGATCGCCCCGGCGGTGGACCCGCAACGCGGCACCGTGGACGTGCGCCTGGCCGTGCCCGCCCCGCCGGCCTTCCTGCGGCCGGACATGACGGTGTCGGTGGAATTGCTGGGCGGCGCGAAGCAGGACGCCCTGGTGCTGCCGTCCGGCGCCGTGCGCGACGCCGACCGCGATGCCCCCTGGGTGCTGGCGCTGCAGGACGGCCACGCGGTCCGCGTGCCGGTGAAACTGGGCCTGCGGGGCGTCGGCTCGGTGGAGCTTCTGGACGGTCTGCGCGCCGGAGACCTCGCCATCGCGCAGACGGAAAAGGCCCTGCCCGGCGACCGGGTGCGCCCCGGCCCCACCGTGGCCCCGGAACGAGGCATGGAAGTGCCCGCCTTCATTTCGCGCTGAGCCACGCCGCCGGC
>JAEWVY010000118.1 GCA_023396625.1 Pseudomonadota bacterium
AATGCCAGGCTTGGCTGACACAGCACCTGCCCCATGCCGAGCGCCGCGCCGTGGCCAGCAACGCCGAGGGGGCGCGGCTGGCAGCCACCAACCCCGCCTGGGCCGGGCTGGCCAGTGAACGCGCAGCCGCGCAGTTCGGGCTGCATATCGTTGCTCACGCCATTCAGGACGAGGCCTACAACCGCACCCGTTTCGCGGTCATCTGCCTGCCGCAGACCCTGGCCATGCCTCCGGCGTCGGGCAAGGACTGCACCAGCCTCGTGGTTTCGGTGCCCAACCGCCCTGGCGCGGTGCACGATCTGCTGGTGCCATTGAAGAACAATGGCGTCTCCATGACTCGCTTCGAGTCGCGCCCGGCCAAGTCTGGACAGTGGGAATACTATTTCTACATCGACATCGCTGGCCACCCCTCGCAACCGCACGTCGCCGCAGCGCTGAACGAGCTGCAGGGGCTGTGCGCGTTTTACAAGGTACTTGGCGCTTATCCGGTAAGTGAGTGACCATGGCCCATGTGATCCTGCTTCGACAGCCATTCGCGCCCCTTCAGGAAAGCGGCCTTCCGCCTTCGTCCAGACAGGTGACAGCCCATGTTTGAACAACTCGGACTCATCGGCTGCGGTTTGATGGGCGGCTCGTTCGCGCTGGCACTCAAGCGCGCCGGCCTTGTCAAACGCGTCGTCGGTTACAGCAAGTCACCCTCCACGACCGAACGGGCGCGCCAGCTCGGTGTGATCGACGTCGAAGCGCCGTCCGCACTGCTGGCCGTCTCCGGCGCGGACATCGTGCTGCTCGCCGTGCCGGTGGCGGCCACGGAGGCCACCTTCAAGGCGATCCGTCACCTCGTGACTCCGGAAATGTTGATCATGGACGTCGGCTCCACCAAGCGCGACGTGGTCGACGCCGCGCGGCGTGTCCTGCGTGACCAGGTGGGAGGGTTCGTGCCCGCGCACCCGATCGCCGGGCGCGAGGTCGCGGGGGTGGAGCACGCCGACGCCGATCTCTATGCCGGCAAGCAGGTCATTCTCACCCCCATTGAACGCACCCGGACCACGCAGCTGCAGCAGGCGGCCGATGTCTGGACCGCCCTGGGCTGTCAGGTCAGCAAGATGTCCCCGGAGGCGCACGATGCCGCCTTTGCAGCCGTCAGCCACCTGCCGCACGTGCTGGCGTTCGCGCTGATGAACGCCATTTCAGGCCAGGCCGCTGGCAAGGAGTTCCTCTCGCTCGCTGGCCCAGGTTTCCGGGACTTCACCCGCATCGCCGCCAGCGAGCCCAAGATTTGGCGCGACATCCTTCTGACCAACAAGGAAGAACTGCTGGCCCAGTCCAGGCTTTTCGAGCAAGCGCTCCGCGCCTTCCAACAGGCCCTTCAGAGCGGCAATGGGGACGCGCTTGAAAGCCTGATCACCCAGGCCAGTGACACGCGTTCACATTGGCGCATGAGCTCCGGGAAACCCCACTTGTAATCCCGCGCCTGCGTCATCGGCGCTCTCTTTGCATGTATTCGACCGAATTCCTCGATCTGCCTCCTCTCACCCGCGCTGCCGGCACCGTGCGGTTGCCAGGATCCAAGAGCATCTCCAACCGCGTGCTGCTGTTGTCCGCCCTGTGCAGCGGCACCACCACCCTCCATGACCTGCTCGACTCGGACGACACCCGCGTCATGCTCGATGCGTTGCGCGCGCTTGGTTGCAGCGTCACCCGTCAAGCCCATACGGCCATCATCGCCGGTCTGGACGGTCAACTCGGTACCGCGCAGGCTCGGCTGTTTCTTGGCAACGCCGGCACCGCGATGCGGCCGCTCACGGCGGCGCTTGCAGTGCTCGGCGGCAACTTCGAGCTCAGTGGCGTCGCGCGCATGCATGAGCGTCCGATCGGCGATCTGGTCGACGCCCTGCGCCAGCTTGGCTGCCAGATCGACTACCTCGGCAAGGACGGCTATCCACCGCTGCGCATCGGCCACCCGTCGCTGCGGCTGGACCAGCCAGTGCGTGTACGAGGCGACGTCTCCAGCCAGTTCCTCACGGCATTGCTGCTCGCGCTGCCACTGGCGGCCAGGACGCAGGACATCCACATCGAAGTCGTCGGTGAGCTGATCTCACGCCCCTATATCGAGATCACGCTGAGCCTGCTCGCGCGCTACGGCGTCGATGTGCGCCGCGAGGGCTGGTCGCGCTTCACCATCCCCGCTGGCAGCCACTACCAATCACCCGGCGCCCTCCATGTCGAGGCCGATGCATCGTCGGCCAGCTATTTCGTGGCGCTCGGCGCCATTGCCGCCACCCACTCGCCGGTACGCATCGATGGCGTCGGCGCCGCCTCGATCCAGGGCGACATTCGTTTTGTCGAGGCGGCCCAGCAGATGGGCGCCGCCGTCACCAGCGGTCCGAACTGGCTGGAGGTCCGTCGTGGCGCCTGGCCGCTCAAGGCCATCGATCTGGACTGCAACCACGTTCCCGACGCCGCCATGACCCTGGCCATCATGGCGCTGTACGCCGACGGCACGACCACGTTGCGCAATATCGCCAGCTGGCGCGTCAAGGAGACGGACCGCATCGCCGCCATGGCCACCGAACTGCGCAAGCTCGGCGCGACCGTGGAGGAAGGCGCAGACTCCATCCGCGTCAGCCCCCCTTCCCGCTGGCAAGCCGCCAGCATCAGCACCTACGATGACCATCGGATCGCGATGTGTTTCTCGCTCGCGGCCTTCAATCCGGCGCACCTCCCGGTGCGCATTGAAGATCCCAAGTGCGTGGCCAAGACCTTTCCAGACTATTTCGAAACCCTGTTCTCGCTCGCGCAGGCCGCACAGGAGGACATCCCCGTCCTCTGCGTTGACGGGCCCACGGCCTCGGGAAAGGGTACTGTCGCGGCTGCCTTGGCCGGGCTGCTGGGCTACCACTTCCTGGATTCAGGCGCCATGTACCGCGTCACCGCGCTGGCGGCCCTCCAAGCCAAGCTGGCCATCGAACCCGCCAACGAAGAGGCGATCGCCCAGCTCGCCCGCACGCTGCCAGTCCGTTTTTCGGATGGCAAGGTGCAGTTGGGTGGCCAGGATGTCACCGAAGCCATTCGCACCGAAGACGTCGGCATGAACGCTTCGCGCGTCTCGGCCCTGCCGAAGGTGCGGGCCGCGCTGGTGGATCTGCAGCACGGCTTCCGGCGGCTGCCCGGCCTCGTGGCCGACGGACGTGACATGGGCACGGTGATCTTTCCACAGGCTTCGCTGAAAGTGTTTCTGACCGCCAACGCGGCCCGACGTGCCGAGCGTCGTCATAAGCAATTGATTTCAAAGGGTATTCCAGCTATACTCGCAGACCTTCAGGCAGATTTGGAGGCGCGCGACCGTCGGGATTCGACCCGCTCGGTGGCCCCTTTGAAACCTGCGGAAGATGCTCTGTTGCTGGACAATTCGGAGCTGACCGTCGAAACGACGGTCAGAACCATTTTGGACTGGTGGCAGGCAAGGCAGCCGTTCGGCAACCGCTGAGCGGCCGCGACAATGTGGCATGGGCTCGAGGCCCTGACTCAAAGGTCCACCGCGTTCCCTCAGCGCAGCATGCGCACCGGCGAGGTGGTTCATCAACCCAACCACGGGTCAAACCCGTACAAACCGTCACGAGCAGCCCTGGAAACGACGGCAATCCCGCCTTCGTGAGTCCTGTCCGTGCACCAGG
>JAEWVY010000154.1 GCA_023396625.1 Pseudomonadota bacterium
GGTCTTGCTCACAAGGTGCTCCTGAAATAGCCGTTCAAAAGGTATTCGTCACTCCACCAGAGGGCGCCGTCGCCCTCGAGCTGCACCAGCTCGCCGCCCAGGAACAGCACCGGTTCGCCGGTCTCCGCTTCCGGCACCCAGCCCACCAGCGCGGCTTTGATGGCCTGACGCAGATCGGCCAGGTCGAGCACGCTGCCGGCCGCGTCGGGGTAGCGGGCTTCCAGCACCTGCAGCACGCCGAACACACGGGTCTCGAGCTGGTCCACCTCGCCCGTGTGAGGCAGCTCCTGCCCCCGCTCCGACAGCGGGATCACGTACACGGCCGGGGCGGCCCGGTTGCCGCGCATGGCGGCATCCAGGCCGGGTGCCTGACCGATCTCGCGCAGCGGCAGGGCGGCCAGGCGCTCTTGCAGCCGCAGGACGATGGGGGTGACGTCCATAGGATCGTTACCTGAACGCCTGCAACTGGGCCCGGCCAAACACGGGCGCGGCGGCGCTGAAGCGCACATCCGTGGCCGAGGCCGCGCCACTGGCGGCCGGGTCGGCCGCGCCCAGGCTGAACTTGCCCTGCGCCACCAGGCCAAGCATGCGCAGGGCGTCGCGGTAGTCGCGCGCCACCGGGTCCTTGGCCTCGTCGGTGATCCGGCTCTGGTTGAGCAAATACCGGGTGATGGCCCGCGCCCAGGCCGTCAGCACGCTTTTGCCGGCGCTGCTGGGCGGCAGCGTCAGCGGCAGCGCGTGTCCGCCCTGGGCCACGAAACCGTCGATCAGCGCGCCGGCCTCGGCCACCGCGTCCTGCACGCGGGCCAGCGCCGCATCGGCCAGCGCGATCTGCTCGGGCGTCCAGGCGCTGCGGTCGGTGCCGCGCAGCGTGGCGTCCATGAGGGCGTCGTCGCGCCCAGCCTGCAGCGCGGTGCTGGCCACCTGGGCGATCTCGCGCGCGCCAGGCCGGTCGGCCAGTTCGGCGGTGGTGATGTAGGACATGGTGGCGGGGCTTAGGGCTTGTCTTCGCCCTCGGCGGGCAGATCCACCCGGCGGGTGACCAGCATGGGATCGGTGATGAGCTGCTCGCGCTGCGCCTCGGTCAGCTCGTGCAGGGCGAGGATGGTTTCGCCCGCCGGGAAGGCGATGCCAGCACGCCTGAACCCCGCGCGCTTGGGCGTGACGCCGAGCGCCACGCGCCGCTCTGCGCCGTCGCCGGGCTGGAGGTCCGGGGGGGCGGGCTTGATCTTTTTCATTGAGGTCTCCATGGTGTGCTCCAAAGTCAAGGGTCAGGAAATCAGGGGATCAACACCGTGCCGCCGACCCCCAGCCACGGGCAGACCACCACCTTGGACAGGCCACGCATCACGTTGCTGGCGCCGTTGGCCAGGCGCTCGGCCTGCACCACCTCCAGCGCCGCCTGTTCCAGGCTCGGAGGCACCCACAACTCCGCGCTGCGGATCACCAGCGGCTTGCCGTTGTCGCCAACTACGGACTGGTGGGCCGCGCGGGCGGCGGCGTAACTCGTCACGTCCAGCGCTTCTTTGCTGGCATAGGCCAGCTGCCACAGGCCGAAGCCCGCGTTGCCGCGGCCGTCGGCGCCCCAGACGAATTCGTTGCGGCTGAAGACGTTGTCGTCCGTCAGGCTGGTCTTGGCGCGGAAGGCGTAATCGCGACGCTTTTGGTAGATGATGGGCTTGAGCACCTTGGTGGTGTCGAGCAGGAACCAGGCCGTGCCGGTGCCGCCCTGGAAGTTGCTCACGCTGACCTGGGCGCCCGGGGAGCCCACCGGGTGGTCGGTGTCGAAGAAGTACTGCCCGTCATAACAGGGCGTGCCGAAGCCTGCGTTGAGCAGGCCGAACACCATCTCGTCGGGGTGCAGCGCGGCGTCCTGGCCGAGCTGCTCGATGACGGGCTTGTACACGCCGTACTGGTCGTCGTCGATCTCGTCGCGCGACACGGCCACGGTGTTCTCGAACGTCTTGTTCTTGATGGCGTAGTCGTGCTGCACCAGGTTCTGGTACTGGCGCTCGCCGATCCACTCCCGGAACTTGGTGATCTTGCCCAGCCAGCCGTATTTCTGCTCGGCGGTGGCGCTGGGCACCATGGTGGCGACCTGGCTCCATTGCGGCTGCGCGGCGGCCAGGCCGCCCGCGAAGGCGGCGCTGAATGACTGGTTGAGGATGGCGAGGTTGTTGTGGTTGATGATCATCTGTAACTCCTTGCGTGGGCTGTGTCAGCGGAAGTCGACCCAGACGCCGTCGGCGTCCACGTCGAACACCTTGCCGGCCACGCTGCGCGTGCCGGTGCCGTTGGTCTTGGCGACCGTCTGGTCGTCGACGATGTAGCAGTCCGCCCCGATGTCGCTGGTGTCGACGGCGTCGGCCGCCGCCGAGTTGGCGAATTTGTGCGGCCCCTTGCGGCAGCTGACGCGCACGTCGCCGGTGCTGGCCAGGTTGTCGGCGCGGCGCTCGGCCACGCCCACGGCCCGCAACGTGGCGGAAGTGGCGCCGGGCACGGCCATGCCGTTCGCGTCGACGCAGACGATGGCGCCGGCGTGGATGAGCGTGGCGTCGGCGACGAACAGCGCCACCTGGTGGCCATCGCGCCGCAGGGTGTTGCGGTCTTGAGTCAATGCGGTCATGTCGAAAAACTCCGTCTCAAGGGATGGATGGAAGGCTGGCGGTCAGGCCGCGGCGCCCGCAGCCGCGACGGCGGTGCCCGCCTTGCGGTAGGCCTCGGGCGTGATGCCCATGGCATTGCATACGGCCAGCTCGTCGGCGCTGAGTTGCTGGTCGCCGCTGGCGGTGGCCGTGGGCGGCTTGCCGCCGGTCTGTGTGCCGGCCAAAGCGGGGATGGGCTTGGCCGCGGCGAGGTAGGCCGTGAGCGCGGCGAGGTCCTTTTTGCCCAGGTCGCGCGCCCAGGCCTCCAGCGGGGGCAGCAGGCGGCCGTCCGCCAGGGCGGGCTTGATCCGCGCCTCGATGTCGGCGTCGAGCTGGCGGGCGGTGAGCGCGGCGATCTGGCCCTGCAGGGCGGTGACCGATTCGACGGGCACGAACCGGGCGGGGTCCGCCGCGCCGGCCTGGGCCGTGCGCAGCCGGGCGGCCGCGTCGGTGACGGCCTGCGCCGTGGCATCGGCCGGGAGCTGCAGCGCGGTGAGCGCGGCCGTGAGCACGGCGGTGTCGCGCGCGGGGTCCGGTGGGTCTTTCTTGAGGGGACCGAGGGCCTGGAGCGCCTGGATGGCGCTCTCCTCGGTCGTGGTGTCGGGCATGCCAAGGGCGGCCAGCAAGGCTTTGAGCAAGGGATTCACGGGAGGCTCCTGTGGAGTGGGGGTTGCTTGGGGTTGAGGTTGGTGAAGGAACGCGGCCGAGGCGGCAGCGACGAGGGAGAGCGGCTCCATGCCGCTGATGCCGGG
>JAEWVY010000236.1 GCA_023396625.1 Pseudomonadota bacterium
GAACAGGGCCTGGTAGGCGTTCCGGGTTTCGGGCTGCACAGCGAACACAACCAGGCCGGCGGTTTCGCGATCGATCCGGTGGATGGGCACCAGTGTGTCGATGCCGAGTTGCCGCTTCAGGCGCACCAGCAGGCTTTGCTGCACATACCGCCCCGTGGGGATGACCGGAAGAAAATGGGGCTTGTCCGCCACCACCAGCCACGCGTCCTGGTGCAAAACCGGTGCTTCGAAGGGAACGTCGGGCTCCGCCGTCAGGTGGCGGTAGTAGTACAGGCGCACCCCGTGCCGAAACGGTTGCCCGGGATCGACGGGACGGGCTTGCTCATCCAGCACCTCGCCACGCGCCATGCGCAGTCGCCAGTCGGCGCGAGCCACCGCCGGCAATCGCTCCGCCAGGAAGTCCAGCATCGAACCCCATGGCCCCGCAGGCAGCGCAATGCAGCTCGGGCTGACGCCAGCACGCGTCGGGATCGAGGGGTTGCGAGGGGGTCGAGCCATGAAAAGCCGTGCAACGACCAGTGGCAAACGCACGGCAACCCGCGCCTTCGCCTGGCCCCTTGAGGGCCTGGTGTCAGCGGATGATCTTCCCGTCGGGCCGGATGGTCACCAGATCGATGGCACGGATCGAGTCACGGACACCGGCACGCAGATTGATCCGGAACCCTCCCACGTCGTAATCGGTCATCGCGGTCATCGCCGCCTGGAGCTTTGCCTTGTCGAACCCCTTGCCGGCGCGGCGGACTGCCTCGGCCAGCGCCTTGGCGGCGATGAAACCCTCCAGACTTTCATAGGACGGCGACTGGTCCGAATTTTCGAGCGCGGCCAGGTATTCCCTCACGATGGGAGTGCCTGAACTGCGCGGCGAAGGCACCACCTGAGAAACCACGACACCACCGATCTCGTTGCCCAGGGCAGTGAACAACGGGTCGATGCCCACCACGGAGAAATTCATGAAGGATCCGGCGTAACCTGTCTTGCGCATCTTGCGGATGAAGGCCGCCGTGGTGTTGAACAGCGACACCTGAATGATGGCCTGTGGCTGGGCTCTGGACAGGGTCGCCACCGCCGCGTCCACCTTGTCGCCACCCCCTGAGACAAACACCGACGCCACCAGGGGAGGCAGCTTGAGTTCCCCGATGGCCTGATTGACGGCGGCCAGCCCGGCCCGGCCCATCGCATCGTCCTCCGCCACGACGGCGACACGGCTTTGCCCCAGGGTGGCGCAGTGGCGCACCATCTTGAAAGCTTCGTCGGCCATGCTGGGCCGCACATGAAAAACGGAAGGATGGGAAGCATCACGCAAGGTGTCGGGTGCGGCGAAAGGCGCGAAGAAGATCGCGCCTGCCGAGGCGGCCACGGCGGCCCCTGCCTCGGCACTGGCGGTGCCGACAAAACCGAACAGCACATCGGCCCCATCCTGCAGCAGCTTGCGTGCATTGGCCGTGGCCCGCCCGGCATCATGGCCATCGTCGAGCTGACGCAGTTCAAAAGCCCAGCCAGGGCCGTTCTTGCGGTCATTGAAGGCATCGACGTAGAGCTTGGCGCCGGCCGCGAAGGCCAGTCCGATTTCGCTGGCACTGCCTGTCAGTGGAACCGATTGTCCCAAAACGACCTTGCGGCCCGCGCTCCCCTGCGCCCAGCCCAGTCCGACGCCGCCCCAGCCCAGCCCAGACACCAACCCGGCTCGCAGCACGGCTCTTCGTTCTACATTCATGCCTGATTCTCCGACGCCGCAGCGTCACGCAATTTCGATGAAGTGACCATAACTCAGTCCCTCTGGACGGGCAACGCCGGATTTTTGATGCGCGCGCGACCCGGTTCAAACCCGCTTGAACACCACGTCCCAGACCCCGTGTCCCAGCCGCAAACCCCGGTTCTCGAACTTGGTCAGAGGTCGATAGTCCGGCTTGGGGGCAAATCCCTGGACCGTGTTGGCCAGCCGTGGCTCGGCCTCCAGAACCTGGAGCATCTGTTGTGCGTAAGGCTCCCAGTCCGTCGCGCAGTGCAGATACCCCCCGGGCTTGATCCGCGTCGCCAGCCGGGCAATCAGGGGCGGCTGGATCAGCCTGCGCTTGTGGTGCCGCTTCTTGTGCCATGGATCGGGGAAGAAGATGTGCACGCCATCGAGCGACTGCGCGGGCAGCATCCGGTCAACGACTTCGACGGCGTCATGAGCCAGGATGCGGATGTTCGTCAGCCCCTGCTCGCCGATGCGTTTGAGCAGCGCACCGACACCGGGTTCGTGCACCTCGCAGCACAGGAAATTTTCGTCGGGGCGCACACGCGCAATGTGGGCGGTAGCCTCGCCCATGCCAAAGCCGATTTCCAGAATCAGCGGTGCCTCACGCCCAAACACGGCCGAGGCGTCGAGGGGAAGCCCCGTGAAAGGCAGCACGAAACTCGGCGCCAGGGCCTCGAACGCCTTGGCTTGACCGGTCGTCGTCCGCCCCGCCCGGCGCACGAAACTGCGAATGGTCTTGGGGTGCGCGACGTGATCGGGGAAACCGCCCTTTTCGGGCAGTGATGGGGATGGGTCTGTGTCGGTGAATCGAGGCATGGCTGGTCGCGACGGGGCAAGGCTGGGAATTTTAGGCGCGGCGGTCCACGGCGCCCCGCGCGGCGGCCGGGCTTTCCAGCCCCCACCTCTCCCGCCAAAGCGCAACCCAGGCGGCCAGGGCCTCCCCGGGTGTTCGGCTCCGCGGTGGCAGGCCCAGCACGGTCGCGGCGTCGTTGAGTGCCGTCAGCGGATCGCGGGTGTCCAGCGCGGGCGCGCCCTGCTGCTTGGACAGCTTTTCCCCGCTGGCGGAACGCACCAGGGGCACATGGAGGTAGCGGGGCGTGCGCAGGCCCAGGTCCTGTTGCAACAGGATCTGGCGCGGCGTGTTGTCGGCCAGGTCTTCGCCGCGCACGATGTCGGTGATGCCCTGTTCGCCATCGTCCACCACCACGGCCAGCTGATAGGCCCACAGGCCATCGGCCCGCTTGAGCACGAAATCACCCACGGCCCTTTCCACCCATTGCTGCCGGGGACCCAGGCGCCGGTCGATCCAGCGCAGTGGCGAGGGCGTCTCCACAAGGTCTTCACCCTGGCATGAAAGTCCTGAATTTGAAGCATGAAACGACCAGCTGGCGCTGGATACTGGCCGATTTTCTTTAAAAATATCGGTTCGCAGGCGCCACGCGCGCGGTACGCCTCCCCGCAGGCCAGCCCGACAGGTGCCAGGGTACACACGTTCATGGTGACGTTCGCGTGCCTGGCCCTGGCTCAGCCAGGCCGTCTCGATCTCGCGGCGTGTGCAACCGCAGGGATACGCCAGCCCCGCCGCCAGGAGCCGGTCCAACGCCTGCTGGTAGAGCGCGCCGCGGCGGGACTGCCAGACCACCGGCTCGTCGGACACCAGACCGCAAGCCGCGAGCTGCGCCAGGATCACCTCGTCGGCGCCAGGCACGCAGCGCGAACTGTCCACGTCCTCCATGCGAACCAGCCAGATCCCACCGTGCGCTCGCGCATCCAGCCAACTCGCCAGCGCCGCCACCAGCGAACCCGCATGCAGCGGCCCCGTGGGTGAAGGCGCGAAGCGACCACGGTAATCCCACTCCATACAGCGTGACGGGGTTCCCGCCGGTTCAGGCCATGGCCAGCGCCAACTCCAGCCCGGACACAAAGGCATCCTCGACCCGGTGACCGAGGCACCAGTCACCGCAGGCGCCGATGCCCACGTCCCCATCCCACAGATGGGTCCGATCCGCCAGCGGCACCAGTGTCTGGGCGTGGCGCCAGCGGTGCACCGCGGTGTGCGCCGGCGTGGCGCGAATGCCCGTGACCTCCGCGAAGGCCTTGAGCAGCTTGGCTTCCACGCGGGCAGGCTCGTCGTCGAAGTGCTCGCGCGACCAGGCCGCGCTGGCCTGCACCGTCCAGCGCTCGATCGGTTCGCGCCGGGGCTTGGACGACTCCCGCGCCAGCCAGGCCACACGGTGGTGCGTGCTGCGTGCCGCGTTCCATTGCGGACCCAGGGCGCCCAGCCCCGGCTGCATCGCGTTGGGAAAGGCCAGCATCAGTGTCCAGCACGGCGCGATGTCCACCACTTCGAGCTGCTCCATGCCGCGGGGCGACAGGCCTCCGCGGCGCAGCAGATCCAGCAGCTGCGGCGCCGGCAACGCCAGCGCCACCCCGTCGAATCCGCCCCAGACATGGCGGACGTCTCCTGGCGCCTCGGTGTGCAGCTGCCACCGCCCGGGATTGATGGCGTCGGGTTCGAGGCGCGTCACGCGGGTCCGGAATTCCACCTGGCCGGCCGACACCAGCGGTTGGGCCCACTGGCTGACCAACGCACTCATGCCGGGCACCGGCACCCAATGCGGCTCGCGCGTGGGCAAAGGCGCCTCGGCCACGCGGCCTTGCGCGTCGAGCACACGTACCGCCGTGGCGCTCCAGGGCCGGCACAACCCCGGGACCGTGTCGAGCGCCCGTGCAAAACGCGGGTCGCGCACCGTGAAGTACTGGGTGCCGTGGTCGAAACTGCCCAGGGGAGTGTCGCGCGTGGCCATCCTCCCCCCCGGCGTGGCGCCCTTTTCGAACACCTGAACCGCATGCCCCGCCTGGACGAGCGTGCGTGCACAGGCGATGCCGGCCATTCCAGCCCCAACAACGGCGAAACGGCGCTGGCGCGCAAGGATCTTGGATCGGGTCATGAAGTCTCCATCATCAGGCAGGTGCCGGGCATGGCATGCACTCTAC
>JAEWVY010000259.1 GCA_023396625.1 Pseudomonadota bacterium
ATCAAGGCCCAAGCGTCGTGCGCCGCCATCGGGTCAGTCCTCGATCACCGGCGTCGAGCCGACCGCGTCCGTTTCCGGCGGCATTTCGTGGGCGCTCAAGGTCTGGCCCTTCTGCAAGATGCCGACCGCAACCAGATAGCCTTCCAACTGCGCCTGCATCTTGGCGTCGAACTTGTGCAGGTTGAGCCGCCCCTTGCTGGTCACCTCAATGGTGACCACCTTCGCGCGCGTGCGGCCCGGCTCCGGCGGGTAGTAGAGATTGACCTGCGCCGCCGTCACCGTCCAGTTGCCTTCCAGCGGGCCGTTCAACTTCTCCTTCAGCAATTCATGCACAGAGCGTTGCTGGCTGGACTGCATCGCGGTGCATTCGAGCTTCAGCGCGCCGTCCGGGCTGAGGAAGGTCAGCGCCTTCAACTGCACCATCGAGAAGCCGTCCTCGAACGCCTCCGGCACGTCGAAGCCGGTGCGCAGCATCGACAAATTCAGCGTCGGCGACTTGATGCGGCTCGCGCTCGCCCTGACGCCCAGCACATGCTCGGCGAACGCCTCGACCAGCATCTGCTGATACTTCTGCCCGCCGCGCACCAGCGTCCGCACCACGCCCGTGGCCTTGGCGTACTCCAGCACCATGTGGATGTTGGGATTGCCGACGCGGCGCTTGAGGGTCGGCCCCTCGAACTCCAGCCGCAGCATCGCCATGTCCTTGACGTGGACGGTCAGCAGGAACACACCGGGGCTGCGCTCGACCAAATGCGCCACGCTGCTATCGCCGCACTGCATCTCGCGCTTGTAGAACGCCGAGATCGCGTTGCGCAGACCGGCCAGATGGTGGTCGGAACCGTTCGGCTGGCGCTTCAGGCCCAGATCGTATTGCTGGGTCTGCGGCCCGTGGTGCTCCCAAAAGCTGAAGTCGTAGGCGCGCTCGAACAGCGTCGGGTGGGTGACGTAGAGCCAGAACGAGCGGTGGACGTCGCTGCGGCACAGGGTCAGGCCCGCCAGCGCAGCGGCATCCGAGACCACGGCCTCGAACATCGCCTGCTTGCCCGCCGGATCGCCCAACTGGACGCTGGCCATGAGGTTGGCGGTCATCTGGTCGCGGGCGGCGGTGTCCGGCCAGACCTTGACTGCCTCCACCAAGAACTGGCTGGTCTCCGGCGTGTCGTCCCACGCGAACCCGCCCGGCACGGGCAGACCATGTGAGGTCAGGAAGTCGCGCAGCGTGGCATCCACCGGCAGCTCGAGCATCACGTCGACAAAGGTTTTCTTCATCTTGTTCGTCCTTTCTGGATCGGCGTCGGAGGTCTGAGACCGGGATCGGGCTGCACGGGCCAGCGACAGGTTTACTGAACACGCATCTCATGAAAGTAAAGCCATGAGATACAACCGCGATTTTGTCCCTCGGATTTCCGCTTGTCAATCAACGTGGCACCTGTAGTGCTTCGTTGTATCTTGTGGCTATACTTTCTGGCTTGTTGAAAACAACCTCACTGACAGGAGCAATTGATGGCTTCAGCATTCGGAGCGCGCCTGCGCCGGTTGCGCGAGGCGAAGAAGTTGACCTTGCAGCAGGTCGCGGACGCGGTCGGCTGCACCAAGGCCTACATCTGGGAACTGGAGATGAAGGATGGGCAGCGCCCCACCGCCGAGCGGATTCAGAAGATCGCTCAGGTGCTCGGCGTGACGATGGAGGACGTGATGGGCACGCCGATGCAGCAGGCACCGGATGCCAGCCCGGAGGACGTGGCCTTCTTCCGCGAGTACGCCGGGATGGCCGACGAGGAGAAGGATCGCTACCGGCAAGCGCTCAAGATCATGTTCCCCGACAAGAACGAAAGCGGGGACTGAAACTTGAGCGCAGCGCAGGCCCTCACCGGTTCGATTGCCGCCAACCACGTCATCAAGTGGCTGCGGGTGTGGTACCGCGACGAGGGCGTGCCTGACGCCATCGATCTGGAAGTCGTCCGGCAGATGCTGCCGGACACTCCCTATGGCACCGGCGTTCGGGAGATCAAGCAGCCGGTGCAGTTCAACGAAGACGCTTTCGAGGGGATGCTGGCGCGCGATCCCAATGACCACGAGGTGTGGGGCATCGCCTACAACGGCAGATCGCGCCCCGAACGCCAACGCTTCACTATCGCCCACGAGCTGGGCCACTTCATCTTGCATCGCAGTCAGCAGCAGAGCTTCAACTGCGACAAGCAGAGCGTCCACACCGGCATCGACACGCTGCGCGACATCGAACGCGAAGCCGATGACTTCGCCAGCAATCTGCTGATGCCCGGCGACCTGCTGCGTTCGTGGATTTCCAACCAACGCATCGACTTCCGTGTCCTCGGCGACATCGCCAAGCGTTTCAACGTCTCGCTTGAGGCGCTATGCATCCGCTACATCAAGTTCACGACGGATCGCGCCATCCTCGTCTATTGGGACAACGGCTACATGAAGTACGAATGGCGCAGCGGCAGCGCGAGGAGAACGCGGGCGCGCATCCGGCGCAACGGCGAGCCGGTGGAGCCGATGCCGGGCACGCTGGCCGCCGACGCCAGCATCACGCAGGAATGGGATGGCACGGAGATGTCCGCTGCGATCTGGTGTCCGGAAGAAGCGCAGCACATGAAGCTGCGCGAGTTCAAGCACACCTTCGGCGCGCGTGACCGCGTCCTCACGCTGCTCTTGCTCGAAAGCGCCGAGCCGCGCTCGTGGGATCGGTCGTGGCAGGACGAGGAGAGCTTCGACAGCTTCGATCAGTTCGCGTCGAACGGTCAGTTGCCGGTGCGGTGATTGATGGGAACGCAAGTCATGATCGCGAGCGCCATCGTCGCCGAGATTAATTCGATCCTATCGAAGCATGGCATTTCCCAAGCCATACAGTTCCAAGACATCACGGTGACCGACAAGACGGTCAGTGACATGGCGAAACCATGCCCAAGGTTGTCGGACGCGATCACAGACCATCTCTGGCCCAGCGTCAAATCGGCGACCGTCTACCACTACACCTCATGCGACGCGGCAGAAAGCATCCTGTCCACAGGTATTTTCAGGTTGACGAACATTGAGAAGCGGCTCAACGATGGGGAGATCGTCACCTTCTGCAAGACGCACGGGCTGGATGGCTACCTCGAGAACGACGCGAGCGGACTGCCAACATATCGCAGCTTGTTGATGCCGCAGTTGTTCTATGCGTCCTTCACGGAAACCAATCTATCGCCAGATGACGAGGAATACTTCTGGAGGAATTTCGCTGCGTCTGACGGTGTCCGGTTGACGATCAGCGTCACGGCCAAGAACCCCAACTTTAGAAAGATCGTCTATGAGCCGAAGCCGGGGGCACCCATTCCGCTGTTGACCGATCTGATATCGACCATTCGGCAGCAGCATGGACGCGAGTTCGTCCTCCAAGGCATTTCGAGACTGTGCGCCTTCTACCTCTGCGGCCAAAGCTACAGCCGCGAGAAGGAATATCGGGCGTTGTTCAAGACATGGCCAGATATTGGGCCACAACCCGTCGGCACAGGGTCAACTTCGTATGTCGAAGTACCGCTGAATCAGATGACCGATTTCGGATACGAATTCCGCGTCACTGAAGTCCATGCCAGCACTCGTCCGAACATGCCGAGTCAATACACTTTCAGCCCGCGATCCAGCTAATGCGGATGCCCGCGCACACCCGCCAAATCACGTTACGCGAAGCGCCTTCGGTTCATAGCATGAGTAGCGTTTTCCATCGAAACGCCTGCCATGTCCGAACTCGAACCCATCTCCATTTCCCCGCCGTCTGATCGGCCCCGGCACCCGCAGCAGGAAATCGCCGACCTGCTGGCCGCAGCACTGCTGCGCCTGCGCGTGCGTCCGGCCAGCCACACCCTCGAAAACAGCGAGCGCGTTCGCCTTGGCTTCCCCGGCCAACAGCGCGTGAATGCGAACCCCGATCACCACTACGGAGTTCGCCCATGACGGCACACGCACCACCACCCGCCACCACGGTCGCCGCCCAGGTCGCCGGAATCCCCCATCTGTCGATGGGCGATCTCTGGGCACTGTGGGACGAGCATTTCGATGAACGGCCCGGCCACCACCATCGCGGCTGGCTGGAGAGCCGACTGGCCTACAGGATTCAGGAACGCGCCTTCGGCGGTCTGAAACCCTCTCTGCGCAAGAAGCTCGAAGAGGTCGGCGAAACCGGCATCCTGCCCAAGGCACTGCGCGGCGACGCCCAACGCCTGCTGCCCGGCACCATCCTCACGCGCATCTACGACGACGTCGAGCATCGCGTGCTGGTGCGCGGCACGGGCGACTTCGAGTATCAGGGGCAACGCTTCAAGAGCCTGTCCGCGATTGCGGGCCACATCACCGGCAGCCACTGGTCGGGCCCGGTGTTCTTCGGCCTGAAGACGCCCGCCACGAAGAAGGTGACGGAATGAGTTCCCCGCGCGCTCATTTCCTGCCGACGGTCACGCCGAAGAAGCGTTGCGCCGTCTACACCCGCAAATCCACCGATGAAGGGCTGGATCAGGAATACAACAGCCTCGAAGCCCAGCGCGACGCGGGCCTCGCCTTCATCGCCAGCCAGCGGCACGAGGGCTGGATCGCCGTCGGCGACGGCTACGACGACGGCGGCTACTCCGGCGGCAACATGGAACGCCCGGCGCTGCGCCGCCTGATGGCCGACATCGAGGCCGGGAAGATCGACACCGTGGTCGTCTACAAGATCGACCGCCTGACGCGCAGCCTGCCGGACTTCGCCAAGCTGGTCGAGGTGTTCGACCGCAACGGCGTGTCCTTCGTCTCCGTCACGCAGCAGTTCAACACCACGACCTCGATGGGGCGGCTGACGCTGAACATCCTGCTGTCCTTCGCGCAGTTCGAGCGCGAGGTCACGGGCGAGCGCATCCGCGACAAGATCGCGGCGAGCAAGGCCAAGGGCATGTGGATGGGCGGCGTTCCGCCCTTGGGCTACGACGTCGTCGAGCGCAAGCTCATCGTCAACGAACGCGAGGCGGCGCTGGTGCGTGACATCTTCCGGCGCTACGGCGAGCATGGCTCGGCGGCGCGACTGGTGCGCGAACTGGACATCGAAGGCCACACCACCAAGGCGTGGGTGACGCAAACCGGACGGCAGCGACCGGGGCGCACCATCGACCAGCAGTACCTGTTCACGATGCTGCGCAACCGCATCTACCTCGGTGAAATCTCCAACAACGGCCAGTGGTACGAGGGCCAACACGAAGCCATCGCCACCCCGGCGCTGTGGGATGCGGCGCACGCTTTCATCGAACGGCGCAAGCAGGCTCCGCGCGAACACGCCGCCAAGCATCCGGCGCTGCTGGCGGGCCTGCTGTTCGCGCCCGATGGCCAGCGCATGCTGCACTCCTTCGTCAAGAAGAAGAACGGGCGGCAGTACCGCTACTACGTTCCCTACCTGCACAAGCGCCGCAACGCGGGCGCGAGCCTGTCGCCCCATACTCCGGATCGGTCGGACGTCGGCCATCTGCCCGCCGCCGAAATCGAGAACGCGGTGCTGGCACAAATCCACGCGGCGCTCTCCGCGCCGCAGATGCTGATCGCGGTGTGGCGATCCTGCCGGCAGCATCCGGCAGGTAGCAAGCTCGACGAAGCGCAGGTGGTCGTGGCCATGCAGCGCATCGCCGACGTGTGGGCGCAGTTGTTCCCCGCCGAGCAGCAACGCATCACGCGGCTGCTGATCGAGCGGGTGCAACTGCACGCGCAGGGGCTGGACATCGTCTGGCGCGAGGACGGCTGGATCGGGTTCGGGGCCGACATCGGCGCGCATCCGCTGGTCGAGGAAACCCGCGCGCAAACCGAGGAGGTGCTGGCGTGACCACCACGACGAACCCGCGCAAGCGCACCGTCCACATCGAGGTCGGTACCGATGCCCGCAGCTACGTCAGCGGCGGTCAACGGGTCACGCTGGTGCCGTTGACGATCAAGCACCGCCAGAACCGCAAACTGCTGATCCCGCCCGCGTCCGACGCTACTGGTGCGGCGGGCGGCTTCGACGCGCCGATGATCAAGACGCTGGGCAAGGCCTTCTACTGGAAGCGGCTGATCGACGAAGGCGTCTATCCGACGACCGCAGATCTGGCGCGCGCGCTGAAAGTGGAGACAGGCTGGGCGGCCGAGGTGCTGCGCATGACCATGCTGGCCCCGGACATTGTCGAGGCGATCTTCGAGGGCCGCCAACCCCGGCATCTGAACCTGCACACGCTGCGCGGCCGCCAAGACCTGCTGCCCCGCGACTGGGGCGAGCAGCGTCGGCTGCTGGGCTTCATCGACGCCTGAGCCCCGTCCCCGATTTCCGCTGACGACGGCGAGCCATGTGCTCGCCGTTTTCGTTGGTGCGGGCGGATTGGCGAACCCGAAGTTTCCGCATGGTTCGCCATTGCGTCCCTTCAAGGTTCGCCACCCGAAATTTGGAATGACACCTGTTCCTCAACAACGCAACAGGAGCGTTCCATGCAGACATCAGCAAGCCCTTTTCCCCGGTCGCCCTCATCGGCGAACGCCCAGGGGATCAACAGCCTTTCACCCGGCGACCGCCGGGTGCTGAACGAAAACGAACTGGCCCAGCGATGGGGCGTCAGCCCCAAGACGCTGCAACGCTGGCGCAGCGAAGGTCGTGGCCCGCGCTACCTGAAGCTGTCCAAGCGCGTCGGTTATCCCGTGGACGCCGTCATCGAGTTCGAGCGCGACGCGCTGCACGACTCGACGTCCGAACGCGCCGTGGTTTGAGGAGCGATGCCATGAACGACATCACTCTCTTTCCCGCCGACATCGCCGCGATGTCCGTCAGCCAGTTGGCCGCGCTGCCCGCCGCGCAGAAGGCTGAGATCGACAATAACCTCGACGAAGCCCTCAGCTGGCTGAAGAAGGCACGCGCCAAGTTCGATGCCGCGCTCGACGCCGCCTACGGCGAACAGGCCCGCGCCACGTTGCGCGATTCGGGCCGCGACTTCGGCACCGCGCACATCGACGACGGCCCGCTGCGCATCAAGTTCGAGCTGCCCAAGAAGGTCAGTTGGGATCAGAAGAAGCTCGGCGACATCGCCGCCCACATCGTGGCCGGTGGCGACAAGGTCGAGCACTTCATCGACGTGAAGCTGGCGGTTTCCGAATCGCGCTTCACCAACTGGCCGCCGTCGCTCCAGCAGGAGTTCGCCGCCGCTCGCACGGTCGAGCCGGGCAAGCCGTCTTTCACCCTTTCCCTCGAATCGGAGCACTGATCATGAGCACCAGCCTCATCGCTTTGCTGCGCAAGCAGCTCCCGTCCATCTTCGGCGAGTCCCTGCCGACGGACATCCATTACCGCAACGCCGACGGCAATGTGGTCGCCGTCGCGCTCGAAGCGGCCACGGTGGACGAACTGGCCTTCGCCATCCAGACCGCCAGCGCCGAAGCGTCGGCCTTGAACCGCCGCCGCAATGCGCTGGAAGACCTTCACACCGAGGTGCGCAAGCGTGCCGCGCGCGGTGCCGACCGCATCGCCGACATCGCATGGGAGGGCTGATCATGAGCGCGATCATTCCCTTCCAGTTCGATGACCACGCCGTTCGCACTGTGGTCGATGACAACGGCGAGGTTTGGTTCGTCGGCAAGGACGTGGCCACCGTGTTGGGCTACTCGGATACGGTCAATGCGCTGAAGCAGCATTGCCGTGGGGTGGCGAAACGCCACCCCATCCTCGACACCCTCGGTCGCCAGCAGGAAGTCCGGATCATCTCCGAACCTGACCTGTTCCGTCTGGTCGTGAACAGCAAGCTCCCCACCGCCGAGCGGTTCGAGCGTTGGGTGTTCGAGGAAGTGCTGCCCGCGATCCGCAAGACCGGTGCGTATACCGTCCCCGGCACGCTGGCAGCCTTGCCCGCGCCGACCCACGACCGCGTCAGTGCCATCCTGCTGATCGGCGACGCCGTAGCGAAGGTACCGGGCGTCAAGTCCGGCATTGCGATGGCGGCGACGCTGACCTGTATCCACGAGAACACGGGCCTCGCCGTCGAGACGCTGCGCCGCACGCTGCCCGCCGCCAACGAGCCGATCTGCTCGCTCAACGCCACCCAGCTCGGCAAGCTGCTGAACCGCTCGGCGAAGGCGACGAACCAGTTGCTGGCGGCGGGCGGTTTCCAGTTCCGCAACGACCGCGACGAATGGGAACTGACCGAAGCTGGTGAAGCGTGGGCCGAGGCCATGCCGTACTCGCGCAACGGCCACAGCGGCTACCAGATTCTCTGGAATCCGGCCGTCGCCGACGAACTGAAGGAAGTTGCGTGATGAGCCTCCCCATCATCTCTGCGCAACAGCGTATGGCCGAGCGCAAGGGCGTGAAGCTCTTGATGCTCGGCAAGTCGGGCATCGGCAAGACCACCCGGCTCAAAGACCTCGATCCGAAGACCACGCTGTTCCTCGACATCGAGGCGGGCGACCTGGCCGTTGCCGACTGGCCGGGCGACACCATCCGTCCGGCCTCGTGGCCGGAATCGCGCGACTTCTTCGTGTTCCTTGCCGGGCCCGACAAGTCGCTGCCGCCGGACGCAGCGTTCTCGCATGCGCACTACGACCACGTCATCGAGAAGTTCGGCGACCCGGCGCAGCTCGACCGTTACCACACGTTCTTCCTCGATTCGATCACACAGCTCTCGCGTCAGTGCTTCGCGTGGTGCAAGACGCAGCCGGGCGCGGTCAGCGACCGCACAGGCAAGCCCGACATGCGCGGCGCTTACGGTCTGCTCGGCCAGGAGATGGTCAGCGCCTTGACGCACCTGCAACACGCGCGCGGCAAGAACGTGGTGTTCGTCTGCATCCTCGACGAACGGCTCGACGACTACAACCGCAAGGTGTTCGTGCCGCAGATCGAGGGCAGCAAGACCAGCCTCGAACTGCCCGGCATCGTCGATGAGGTCGTGACGCTGGCCGAGATCAAGGCCCAGAACCCGGATGGCAGTGACAGCAGCTTCCGCGCCTTCGTCACCCACACCCTCAATCCCTACGGCTTCCCGGCCAAAGACCGCAGTGGTCGCCTCGACCTGCTCGAACCGCCGGACTTGAACGCGCTGATCGCCAAGTGCGCAGGCACGCCCGTGCCCGCCAGCGCCGCCATTCCCCAATCCCACGAATCTCAAGAGTAATCACCATGACCACGCAGAACTGGAACGACTTCAACGACGCCGAACAGCAGCAAGGCTTCGACCTCATCCCCAAGGGCACCATCGTCCCGGTGCGCATGACCATCAAACCCGGTGGTCACGACGACCCGTCGCAGAACTGGACGGGCGGCTACGCCACCCAGTCCTTTGACACCGGGTCGGTCTATCTCGCCGCCGAATTCGTGGTGACTGCAGGCGACCACGCCAAACGCAAGATGTGGTCGAACATCGGCCTGTACTCACCGAAGGGGCCGACCTGGGGCCAGATGGGGCGCACGTTTATCCGCGCCGCGCTCAACAGTGCCCGCAACGTCCACCCGCAGGACAACAGCCCGCAAGCCTCTTCAGCACGCCGCATTCAGGGCTTCCATGAACTGGATGGCATCGAGTTCCTCGCCCGCGTGGACGTCGAGAAGGATGCCAAGGGTGGTGATCGCAACGTCGTGAAGCTCGCGGTCGAACCCGACCACCCCGACTACGCCAAGTTCATGGGCGTGCCGCCCAAGACCAAGACCGGCGGTGGGAACTCCGGCGCTCCGGCACAGGCCGCGCCTTCGTCCTACGCCACCGCCACAC
>JAEWVY010000297.1 GCA_023396625.1 Pseudomonadota bacterium
CCTTGAGTGTGTACAACGCCAGCGGCATCCAGGCCAGCGGGCTGATCGGCTTGAGCACCTGGATGAAGGGATCGAAGGCCCTGCGCAACAGCGGCGACATGCCGATCAGGAAGCCCAGCGGAATGGCCGCGAGCACCGCCAGGCCGAAGCCCAGCCCCACGCGCCCCAGCGAGTGCGCCAGCTGGATGCCGATACCCTTGTCGTTGGGCCCGCGGTCGAACAGCGGGTCCGCCAGGTGCCCGAGCGACACGCGGCCGACCTCGATCGGCGTCGGAAACCCGGTGCGCTTGGTGGAGCCAGGGTCCTTGCCCATCATCTTCTGGTATTCCAGTTCCTCCGCCGAGAGCCGGGCCGCGGCTGGCGCCACCGTCCCCTGGGTGGCGAGCTGCCAGCTGCCCAGGACGCAGATCAGCAGCAGCAGCGACACCACCGCCGCGCGGGTGTTGAGGCCGAGGTTCGCCATCTCACGCCTTCCGGATCGCGAAGCTCTTGGCGTAGGCGGCGGCCTTGGCCGGATCGAACTCCTTGCCCATGATCTGGTGCTTCATGTAGGCGGGGCCGGCCTTGAACTCCTGGCCCAGCGCCTTCATGTGCCGACGCGCGTCGGTGATCAGGAACACCTTCTCGGCGATCTGCTGATAGTTCACGTCGCCCTTGACGTAGCCCCAGCGCTGCATCTGCGTGAGCATCCACACCGCCATGCTCTGCCACGGCATGGGGTCGAAGTCGGCGCGGTCGGGCACGTTCTGGATCTTGCCCAGGCCATCGGCGTATTTGCCGGTGAGCACCTGCGTGAGCACGGCCTCGGGCTGGTTCAGGTACTGCGACGGGGCGATCACCTTGGCGATCAGCTCGCGGTTCTTCGGGTCGCGCGCCATGGCCGCGGCGGTAAGCACGGCGCGGTACAGGGCGGCAAAGGTGTTGGGGTTCTTCTGGATGAACTCGGTGCTGGCGCCGAAGGCGCAGCAGGGGTGGCCGTTCCACAGCTCCTTGGTGAGCGTGTGCAGGTAGCCCACCTCGTCGTAGACCGCGCGCTGATTGAAGGGGTCGGGGCCCAGGAAGCCGTCGATGTTGCCCGCGCGCAGGTTGGCCACCATCTCGGCCGGCGGAATCACGCGCAGCTGCACGTCGGTGTCGGGGTTCAAGCCGTGCTCGGCGAGGAAGTAGCGCAGCAGGAAGTTGTGCATGGAGTAGTCGAACGGGATGCCGAACTTGAAGCCCTTCCAGTTCTTCGGATCGCGGTTGTCCTTGTGGCGGATCGACATCGTGATCGCCTGACCGTTGATGTTCTGGATGGTCGCGACGTTCATCGGCGTGGGGTTGGACCCCAGCCCCATCGAGATGGCCAGCGGCATGGGCGAGAGGAAGTGCGAGGCGTCGTATTCCCGGTTGATCACCTTGTCGCGCACCAGCGCCCAGCCCGCCGTCTTGGTGACTTCGACCTTGAGGCCCTGCTTCTCGTAGAAGCCCAGCGGGTGCGCCATGATCAGCGGCGTGGCGCAGGTGATGGGAATGAAGCCGATCTTCAGGCTGGTTTTTTCCAGCGCGCCCTTGTCCTGCGCCATGGCCTGCATGGTGCCCACCGGCAGCACGCTGGCGATCGCCGCCATGGCCGTGCCCTTGCCCACGGCCCGCAGGAAGCGGCGGCGCACCGCGTCCTGCGGGAACAGGGCCTTGACCAGCGTGGCCTCGATGAAGGCGTTGCTGTAGGCCTCGAACGCGCCGCTCTGGCTGCGCTGGCGCAATTGCGTCGTGGCCTGGGCGGCGGCCGCCTCCGCGGCGTGGTCCGCCACCGAATGGTCGCGTCCGCAACTGCACTTGAGCATCAGGGGTCGGTCGGCATCGTAGGGTGAGAAATATTCGGACATGGAACACCTCGCGAAAGTTGATGCCACCCCCAACGCAAGGGCCGGGCCAGCTTGGGGGCCCACGCGCCTGCACGGCCCAAATCACGACAGTTCACCCGACAGTCTGTAGGGCCATCCCTACAAAAAGAGGGGGGTGGCCCGCTACAGTCCGGCCGCGGGCGACTGCCGCTCGGCCAGCAGGGCCAGTTCGACGTCGTTGCGCGCACCGGTTTTTTCCAGAATGCGCGCCCGGTAGGTGCTCACCGTGTTGGAGGCCAGCTGGAGCTGCGCACCAATTTCGCTCACGCTCTGGCCGCGGACCAGCAGCCGGAACACCTGGTGCTCGCGATGCGACAGCGCGTCGATGCCCGCCGCCGATCCGCTGCGGGCACGCACCATGCCGGTGCGATCCACGGCGCCCGCGAGGGCGTCGGCCGTGGCCCCGGTCAGATAGCGCCCGCCGCCGGCCACCTTGCGCACGGCGGCCACCATGTCGTCGGGGTCGGCGCTCTTGTGCAGGTAACCGGCCGCGCCGAGCCGGATGCAGCGCACGGCATAGTGCCTTTCGGGATAGGTGCTGAGCATCAGCACCGGCAGCGCGGGATGCTCGCGGCGCAGCGTCTGCAGCACGTCCAGGCCGTCGTGCTCGGGCATGGCGATGTCGAGCAGCACCACGTCCAGTCCCTCGGTGCCCCCCAGGGCCCGCGCCTGCGCCAGCGCTTCCGTGCCGGTGCAGGCCTCGGCCCGGACCTCGATGTCCGCATCGTCGGCCAGCACCTGCTTCAGACCCTCGCGCACGATGCGGTGGTCGTCGCACAGCAGCACGCGGATCATGGCGCCGCCCCGCCCCGTCCCGAGCCTCCGGGCGGCAGCGGCCAGCGCAGCGTGCACCGCGCACCCCGCCCAGGCTGGCTGGCGATGTCCAGCATGCCGCCGAAATGGCGCGCGCGCTCGCGCATGCCCATCACGCCATAGGCCTGGGGCGCGTCGAAGGCCGAGGCCGGGGCGCCGCGGCCATCGTCCTGCACCGTGATGCGCAGCCAGCCGTCGGCCGCGTCGATGCCGACCGCCACCTGCCGGGCTTTCGCATGGCGCACCACATTGCTCAGCATCTCCTGGAAGATGCGGAACACCGCCATCGCCTGCGCCTCGGGCAGGACCAGCGCGTCCGGCACCGTCATGCGCCAGTCCAGCGCCAGCTCCGCCGCCGGCAGCAGCTCGTGCGCGTGCCACTCCAGCGCCGCCCACAGGCCCTGGTGGTCGAGGATGCTGGGGCGCAGGTCGGTGATGATGCGCCCCACGTTGTCCACCGCGGACTCGATCAGGCGGCTCATGTTCTGGCACTTGCAGCGCATGCGGCCGCGCATGTCCTGCGCGGCCTCGGGGGCACGCGCGGCCTGTTCGCCCAGCCGCTTGTCGAGCCAGTTCACGTCCATCTTCAGGGCCACCAGCAGGCTGCCGAGTTCGTCGTGCACTTCGCGCGCGATGCGCGTGCGCTCGTCCTCGCGCACTTTCTCGGCCCGGGCGGCCAGCTCGCGCAGCTGGCCCAGCGCGGCGGACAGCTCGCGCGTGCGCTCGCTCACCCGCTGCTCCAGTTCGTCCTTGGCCGCCTGCAGCGCCTGGGCGGCGCGGCGCCGGTCGGTGATGTCCACGAAGGTGACGACCGCGCCACGGACCCGCCCGCCGTCGAGAATCGGGTAACTCGAATACTCCACCGCGAAGGCGCTGCCGTCGCGGCGCCAGAACACCTCGGCGTCGATGCGGCAGGGCCGCCCCTGGCGAAAGGCGTTGAAGATCGGGCAGTCCTCCACCGGGTAGGGGCGGCCATCGGGATGGGTGTGGTGCGTGAGCTCGTGCATGTTGCGGCCCAGCACGCCGTCCGCCTCCCAGCCCAGCAGGCGCGCGCCGGCGCGGTTGATGAAGGTGCACAGGCCGTCGGTATCGATGCCGAACACCCCTTCGCCCGTGGAATCCAGCAGCAGCGCCAGCGGGTCCTGCCACAGCCGGTCCACCGGTGGGCCGGA
The DNA here is from genome assembly GCA_023396625.1 of Pseudomonadota bacterium. Taxonomy (GTDB): domain Bacteria; phylum Pseudomonadota; class Gammaproteobacteria; order Burkholderiales; family Burkholderiaceae_C; genus JAEWVY01. The sequence goes on from JAEWVY010000297.1 coordinate 3,872, forward strand.
CGAACGGAAAACCGCAGGAGCATCGACGCGCATGCCGCCCGGGCAAGCAATGCCTGTGCCAGTCGGGCGACGGCACCGGCGCGCGGCCCAGGTGCCGGAAGGCATTCAGGCCGGGAAGTCCGCCCGGTCGCTCAGGGTGCCGGGCGGCAGGCGGTCGATCTCGGCGAGCAGCTGCGCCAGGGCCTGCCCGGCGGCGGCGACCACCGCCCGGCCCTTGTCGGCCGTCGCGGCGGCCGCGTGGCCCGCGGCGCCCGCGGGGTTGAGGTCCTGCATCTGCCAGGCCAGCCGGGCGCTCCTGCCGTTGCCCAGGACCGGAAACGCCGCGGCCCGGTCGGCCGAGGTGGAGGCGAAGTCCCGCGCCTGCGCCATGCGCACCAGATCGGGCCGCAGCGCCTGCATCATCGAGGTCTCGATGTCGCCCGCGTGGACGCCGAACCGGTGTTCGTGAGGGGGGAACAGGGCGTCGACCGCTTCGCCCTCCGCGCCCACCAGCGGCAGGTTGAACCAGCTCACGCTGTAGACCAGCATGGCCAGGCGCGCGCGCAGGTCGCGCGCCACCGCGTCCATGAGCCCCACCTGTCCGCCGTGGGCATTGAACAGCACCAACTTTTTCACGCCGCTGGCCGCGACCGATTCGCCGATCTCGGTCCACAGACGCATCAGCGTTTCGGCCTTGAGCGTCAGCGTGCCGGCAAACCGCGCATGCTCCGGGCTGAAGCCCACCGCCTGCGTGGGCAGGAACAGCGCCGGCAGGTCGGCCGGCAGGTGCGGCAGCGCGGCGGCCACCACACCGTTCACGAGGTCCGTGTCCACCGACAGCGGCAGGTGCGGCCCGTGCTGCTCGGTCGCGGCCACGGGCAGCACGGCGATGGCACGCCCGCGGTCCAGCTGCGCAAAGTCGGCGGTGCTGAGTTCGGACCAGAAGCGGGCGGGCGGCGTCATGCCCGGCATCTTAAATCGCCGGCCCGCGGTCGGCCACCGCTATCATTGCCCGCATGACCCAGGCCCTCTTCCGCACCGACGCCTACCTCCGGGCATGCGACGCCACCGTGGTGGCCATCACGGACCAGGGCATCGTGCTCGACCGCACCGTGTTCTATCCGCTCGGTGGCGGACAGGCCGGGGACAGCGGCGTGCTGGCACTGGCGGACAGCCGTGCGCTGCCCATCGCCGACACCCGCAAGGGCAAGGACAGCGAGGGCAGGTTTACAGAAGAAATTTGCCATATCCCAGCGTCGGATGGCAATGGTTCACTATCAATTCAGGAATATTGCGCACAGCAGGGCCTGGCTGTCGGCCAGACGGTGACGGCCCGGATCGACTGGGACCGACGCCATCGGCTGATGCGTTTTCACACCGCCACGCACCTGCTGTGCCACCTGGTGCCCTGGCCGGTCAACGGCTGCTCGATCACGCCGGACGCCGCGCGGCTGGACTTCGTCATGACCGACGCCCTGGACAAGGACGCGCTCACCGCGGACCTGGCGCGGCTCGTGGCCGCCGCGCACCCGGTCACCGTCGGCCGCATCACGGACGCGGAGCTCGACGCCAACCCGGCGCTGGTCAAAAGCATGAGCGTGCAGCCGCCGCGAGGCACGGGCCACGTCCGGACGATCCGCATCGGCGCCGCGGACGCGCAGGCGATCGACTTCCAGCCCTGCGGCGGCACCCATGTGGCCCACACGGCGGAAATCGGCGCGGTGACCGTGACCAAGCTCGAGAAGAAGTCGGCCACCACGCGGCGCGTGGTCCTGGGCTTCGCCCGCTGACGGCAGACCACGAACGCGCATGCAGCCCCGCAACGCCACAGGCGACAGTTTTTTCTGCTGGGACGGCGACGTCCTGGTCGTGAACATCCTGGGCAAGCCCTCGGCGCGCAAGGACGAGATCGGCGAGCCGCGGGGCAACCAGCTGCGCGTGAGTGTGAAAGCCACGCCCGAGAACGGCAAGGCCACCGACTACATGGTGCGCTTTCTCGCGCCGCATTTCGGCGTGCGGCCGGCGGACATCGAGGTCGTCTTCGGCCGCGAGAACGTCAACAAGCAGCTGCGCATCCACGCGCCCCGCCTGCTGCCCGCGGTGTTCGGCCCCGAGGCGGCGGCCCGCGTGGCGGGCGTCCGCCGGCGCTGAGACGGCTTCGCCTTCGAGCGCAGCGCGAAGCGCGACAGCGCGGGCAGGCGGGTGAAGGGGACGCCGCGTGCGTCAGGCCGGCGCGGGACCGGCGTCGCCGTCGTACATCCAGCGGCGCGACCACGGCAGCTCGCGCGCCAGGCGGCCGGCGCGGCGGCACAGCACCTGGTACAGCGAGATCTCGTCGTGCTCGAACGCCCACTGGCTGCCCACGAGGTACATGCGCCAGATGCGCCAGCGCCTGTCGTCCACCAGGGCCCGGAGCCGCTGCGTGCGCGCCTCGAAGGCCTCGCTCCACAGGGCCAGCGTGCGCGCGTAATGGCGGCGCAGGCCCTCGACGTCGATCGCCTCCAGCCCACCCTGCTGCATGGCGGAAAGCACCGTGCCCAGGTGCGGCAGCTCGCCCTGCGGGAAGACGTAGCGGTCGATGAAGCGGCCACCACCGTAGCGCGTCTCGCCATTGCGCGGGTCGGTGGAGGTGATGCCGTGGTTCAGCGCCCAGCCGTCGTCGGCCAGCAGCGCGCGCAGCTTGCCGAAGTAGTCCGGCAGGTGCCTGAGCCCCACGTGCTCGAACATGCCGACGCTGCTGATGCGGTCGAAGCGCTCGTCCACGTCGCGATAGTCCTGCAGGCGGATCTCCACCCGGTCGGCCAGCCCCGCCTCGCGCACGCGCTCACGCGCCAGCTCGTACTGGTTCTGCGACAGCGTGATGCCGACGCAGCGGGCGCCGAAATGCCCGGCCGCGCGCATCACCAGCGCGCCCCAGCCGCAGCCGATGTCGAGCAGCCGCTGCCCCGGCGCCAGGCGCAGCTTGGTCAGGATGTGGTCGATCTTGCGGCGCTGCGCGAATTCGAGCGTCTCGTCGCCGCGCTCGAAATAGGCGCAGGAGTAGACCATCGCCGGGTCCAGCCATTCGGCGTAGAACGCGTTGGACACGTCGTAGTGGTGGGCGATGGCCTCGCGGTCGGACGCGCGGGTATGTTCCGTGGCGTGCGCCATGCGCTGCATCAGTCGGGAGACCAGCCCCTCGCCCTGGCCGTTCCCGCGGCCTTCGGGCTGTCCGGACGCCGCTTCGCCCGCGCCGGCCTCGGCCAGCCGCCAGGCCAGTTCCATGATGTCGGCGGCGCTGCCGTCGAGGTCGATGCGGCCCTCGACATAGGCTTCGCCCAGCTTGTCCAGGCTCGGCGACAGCAGGGCGGGCAC
>JAEWVY010000335.1 GCA_023396625.1 Pseudomonadota bacterium
CGCCGCCCGCATTGCGGGCGCCCACCACGGCGCGGCGCAAGGCGGTGGCGCCTCCCCGCCGCGCGGGCCCAATGCGACACCCATGCAGCTGGCGACGAATTTGCTCGCTGCGGCCGAAGTCGCGAGCGACATGCGCGAAACACGGCCGCACCGCGGCGCCCATGACACCGCGACCGCGGTGGCGCGGATGCGCGCCCTGGCGGAGGCCAGGGTGCTCGACGCCGAGGCGGTGGAAGCGACCGTCGCCGCGTTGGGATGGCCCAACCGCCTGCCCCGGCGGCCCGGCCCCGAGCTGACGGCGCGTGAACACGACGTCTTGCGCCATCTGGCGGAGGGTTGCAGCAACAAGCGCATCGCCAGGCTGCTGGGCATATCCGACCGCACGGTGCAGACCCACACCCTGAACATCTACGCCAAGCTGGGCGTCAACACACGCGCCGGCGCGGCGCTGGTGGCCGCGCGCGCGGGCTGGCTCGATGTCGACGCGCGGCATCCGCCATTTGGCGGATTCGCGGCTTGAGTCGAACTGTCACCATCGAACGCATGCCTTGTCATGGAGTCGTTGATGAAAGCCGTGTCCCTGTCCCTTTCGATGCTGCGCCGCGCTCTGTGGGGGGTGCCGTTGGCGCTGGCGTTGACTGTCCCGCACGCCGCGGCGGACCCCCTGGCTTGCGCCGCGGCCCAGGCCGCGAACCTGGTGCCGCAGGCGACGCAAGTGCAGGCGGCCGATGCCACCTGCCTGCAGCGTTACGTCTGGCAACCGGCCGCGGGGCCCGTGCGAGGTGTCGTGGTCATCGTCCACGGCATTCGCGACCACGCGCTGCGCTACGGGGCCCTGGCCGAGGCCCTGAGTGCGCAGCGCATCGCGGTGGTCGCCCAGGATCACCGGGGCCATGGGCGCTCGGGCGGGGAGCGGCAACGCTTCGATTCGGTCGAACAGCTGATGGGCGACGTGGACGCCGGCGTCCAGTACGCGCGCCGCAGCTTTCCGGGCGTGCCGGTGTTCATGTTCGGCCACAGCATGGGCGGGCTGGTGACGGTCCACTATGCCCTGGCGAATCCCCAGGCGCTCAAGGGCGTCGTGCTCAGCGGGCCGGCGCTCAAGCTGGGGGCCGAAGCCACCACCGCCAAGCGCATCGCCGTGCAGGTGTTCGCGCGCGTGTGGCCTTCCCTGCCATTGCAGGAGGTGGACGACACCTTGTTCGTGCGCTCGGCGCCGGCCAAGGCGGCCCAGGCCGCCGACCCCCTGATCGTGCACGACAAACTGCCCGCCGCTTCCGTGCGGGTCTTTGTGGAGGGCATAGAGTCGGCACGCGCGCGTTTTGCCAGCTTCTCCACACCCGTGCTGGCGCTGCACGGCGCCGCCGACGTGTCGACCGATCCGCAGGGCTCGCGTGACCTGGTGGAACAGGCCCCTGCGTCCGACAAGACCCTGCACGAGGTGCCCCTGGCCGCGCACGACCTGCTCCACGAGCCCGAGGGCCCGGAGCTGGCCGCGCGCATCGTCGCCTGGGTGAACCAGCGGCTGTGAACCGTTCCCTCGCCCCCCGGGCCTGTATCTGCGCCAGTTCGCTGCGCGCGAGGTGGCCCCGGTTGCGGAAAACGCGCATGCGGACGCTTCAAGGCTGACCCCGCAGGGACCGCGCCCTGAGTTCAAAGGTGGGGTGCCAGCGGGATAAGGCGATACGATCACGGTCTCTTCCGTCTCGTCCCCAACCCGCCGTGCCCCCCCGCCAACCCCACCTCGACGCCATCGCCGTTTCGCTGCTGCTCGCCTGCTGCCTGTTCTGGGGGTTCCAGCAGGTGCTGGTGAAGGCCACGCTGGGGGAGTTGCCGCCGGTGTTCCAGGCCGCGGTCCGTTTCGCGGGGGCGACCGCGCTGCTGTGGGGCTGGTGCCGCTGGCGCGGGGTGGCGCTGTTCGCGCGCGACGGCTCGCTGGGGTGGGGGATGCTGGCGGGCACGCTGTTCGCGGGCGAGTTCGCCTGTCTGTACATCGGGCTCCAGTGGACCACCGCGTCGCGGCTGACGGTGTTTCTCTACACCTCGCCGTTCTGGGTGGCGGCGCTGCTGCCGCTGTGGGTGCGCGCCGAGCGACAGCGGGCGGGGCAGTGGGCGGGCCTGGCCTGTGCCTTCGCGGCCGTGCTGTTCGCGTTGCGCGAGGGGTTTCTGGGTGATGGCGCCGGCCCCACCTGGCGTGGCGACCTGCTGGGTCTGGCCGCCGGGGCGTTCTGGGGGCTGACCACGGTGACCATCCGTGCCACGCCGCTGGCCCGGCTGACGGCGGAGAAGCTGCTGTTCTATCAGGTGGCGGTGAGCGCGCTGGTGCTGCCGCCGCTGTCGTGGGCATTGGGCGAGCGCTGGACACTGCGCTGGAGTGCTTTCGCTGCCGGCTCGCTGCTGCTGCAGACCGTGATCGGCGCGTTCGCGAGTTACCTGGCGTGGATGTGGATGCTGGGCCGTTACCCGGCCACGAAGATTTCGGTGTTCGTGTTCCTCACGCCGTTGTTCGCGCTGCTGTTCGGCGCGCTGTGGCTGCGCGAAGTCGTCACCCCCAGCCTGCTGGCGGCGCTGGCGCTGGTGGCGGTGGGCATCGTGCTGGTGAACCGCAAGCCCGCCTGACGGCGGGGGCTGGGCATGCCAGGGGACTTCTAGAATCCACGACATGTCTTTGCCCATCCGAAGCGCCGTCCTCGCCAGTCCGGACTATCCGTTTTCGCCCGCCGAGGCCCCGGTCAAACTGGACCAGAACGAGTCGCCGCAGGACTTCCCCGCCGAACTGAAGGCCCGGGCCCTGGCGCAGTTGGCCCAGGCCGACTGGCACCGCTATCCCGAGCTGCATTCCGAGGGGCTGTGCGAGGCCATCGCCCGGCACGACGGCTGGACCGCCGAAGGCACGGTGGCGGCCACGGGCAGCAATGTGCTGATCGCGCTGTTGATCCAGCTGGCGGCGCTGGGGGGCCGCGTGGTCACCGTCAAGCCCAACTTCGCCCTGTACGGGCTGGACGCGAAACTGCTCGGCGCGGCGCTGACCGAGGTGCCGCTGCGGGACGACTTGTCGCTGGACCTCGAGGCGCTGCTCACGGCGCTGGACGGCGACGGCGCGAACGGCGCCTCCGGTCCTGAGACTGCCGCCGGCCCCGCCGGCGTGATCTACCTGCCGCGGCCCCACGCGCCGTCCGGCGCGCTGCTGACGTCGACGCAGGACCTAGAGCGTCTGGCGCAGGCCAGCCGGCGCTGGCTGCTCGTCATCGACGAGGCCTACCACCAGTTTTCCGGCACGGACGCCACCGCGCTGGCGCGGCGTTTTCCGCACGTCGTCCTGTTGCGAACGTTCTCCAAGGCCTGGGGGCTGGCTGGTCTGCGCCTGGGGTACGCCCTGGCCTCGCCCGAGGTGGCGCGCCAGCTGCGCAAGCTCGTGCCGCCCTTTGCCACGTCGGTGCTGCAGGCGGTTTGCGCCCAGGTGGCGCTGGCGAACCCCGGCTACATGCGCGAACGTGTGGCCCGCGTCATCGCGGAGCGTGAGCGCATGACCGCCGCGCTGGCGCGGCACCCGGCGTGGCAAGTGACGCCGTCGCAGGCCAATTTCCTGCTGATCCGCACGCCGGATGCGGCCCGCGCGTACCAGACGCTGCTGGCGCAGGGCGTGCGGGTGCGGCGGCAGGACAGCCTGCACGGGCTGGCCGGCTGCATCCGCGTGACGGTCGGCACGCCCGAGGAGAACGATGCCTTTCTGGTGGCGGCCCGCCGGATCGACGTGCCGGCGGGCGCCTGATACGGATTTGCTTTCAAGCGCATCAATCACCGTTCGGGCTGAGCTTGTCGAAGCCCTGCGCGGTACGCTGCCGGTGCGCCTGCGCAAATGCCACATACCAGTCCAGGCAGCCCGGGTTGGCCATGGCGTCCCGGTGGATCACCTGCTCCAGCGGCTGACCCAGCAGCAGCTTCTTGATCGGCAGCTCCTGCTTCTTGCCCGAGAGCGTGCGCGGGATCTCGGCCACCTGCACGATCTCGTCGGGCAGGAAACGCGGCGACAGCGCGGTGCGGATCGCGTCGCCGATCCTTGCCTTCAGCGCCGCGTCGAGCGTGTGGCCCGCGCGCAGCACCACGAACAGCGGCATCCAGCTTTCGCGGCCCAGGTATTCCAGGTCCACCACCATCGAATCCATCACCTCGGGCAGGGCTTCCACGGCGCTGTAGAGCTCGCTGGTGCCCATGCGCAGGCCGTGCCGGTTGATGGTGGCGTCGCTGCGGCCATAGATCACGCAGCCGCCGTTGGCACCGATCCGGAGCCAGTCGCCGTGGCGCCAGACGCCGGGGTACATGTCGAAGTAGCTGGACAGGTAGCGTCGGTGGCCTTCATCGCCCCAGAAGTACAGCGGCATCGAGGGAATGGGTTGCGTGCACACCAGCTCGCCCACTTCGCCGATGACGGGCTGGCCGGACTCGTTCCAGGCTTCGACGGCGCAGCCCAGCAGCCGGCACTGCATCTCGCCGGGGACCAGCGGCAGTTCGCGATGGCCGCCGATGAAGGCCCCGGCGAAGTCGGTGCCGCCGGAGATGTTGCACCACCAGATGTCGCCCCCACGCGCGCCCACTGCGTGTGGCTCGCTGGCCTTGCAGGCCGCGGCGTCGCCGGAGTCGACGCCTCTTCGGGCTGTCCAGGCCTGCGCAGGCAGGCCTGGAGCCGCAGCCCTCAGCCCCGAGGGGGCCTTCGCGCCTTGGAGCGGTCCGGCGGCGCTCGAGTTGTCCCCCCGCGTCTCCGCGGCGAGCTGGCGCAGCCGGCGGAACTGCGCCGTCCCCCAGTTTTGCGCCTCGATCGACAGCGGGGAGCCGGTGGTGCCCAGGGCGCGGATTTTCGACAAATCGCCGCAGGTGGCCAGGTCCACGCCGGCTTTCAGGCAGTTGGCAAAAAAGGCCGCGCCTGCGCCGAAGAAAGTGACCCCTGTGTCGCTGGCGAAACGCCACAGCGTGGTCCAGTCGGGGCGGTCCTTGGTGCCGCCGGGGTTGCCGTCATAGATCACGCAGGTGGTGCCGCCCAGCAGGCCGCTCGTCTGTGCGTTCCACATCACCCAGCCGGTGGAGCTGTACCAGTGGTAACGCTCGCCCCGGCTGTTGGGCGCGTAGCTGCAGCCGATGTCGTTGTGCAGGGCCTTGAGCGCCAGGGCCACGAGGAGGGTGCCGCCGTGGCCGTGCACGATGGGCTTGGGCAGGCCCGTGGTGCCGCTGGAGTAGACGATCCACAGGGGATGGTCGAATGGCAGCTACAGCGGCTCGAACGCGGCGGTTTCGGCATCATTTCGGCCAATTCCCAGCGTGTATGGGAAATAGTCCGCTACTAAATCAGAAGTATCGTCCGAGTCCGCCGGGCGCAGGTTGCGGTGCAGCATGACGTGGCGTACCGTCGGCAGCCCGGCGCGCAGGGCGGCCACCACGTCCAGGCGGTCGATATCGCGGCCACCGTAGGTCACGCCGTCGCAGGCGATCAGCACCACGGGGTCGATTTGCCGGAAGCGGTCCAGCACCGCGGCCGTGCCCATGTCGGGCGCGCACACGCTCCAGATGGCGCCGATGCTCGCCGTGGCGAGAAAGGCCACCATGGTTTCGGGAATGTTGGGCAGGTAGGCCGCGACGCGGTCGCCGGGCCGCACGCCCTGGGCCCTCAGGTGCAGCGCGAGCGAGGCCACCTGGCGCCGCAGCTCGGGCCAGGACAGTTCGCGGTGCTGTCCGCGTTCGTTGCGGCTCACGATGGCGGGCAAGCCCGCCGCGTGCGCCGGCCCCACGTGCCGGAGCACCTGCCGCGCGTAGTTCACCTGCGCGC
>JAEWVY010000354.1 GCA_023396625.1 Pseudomonadota bacterium
CTCAAGGACATGGGGATGAGCAACGTGGCCCATGTCGATGGCGGGTTTGCCGAGTGGGTGAAGCAGGGCGCGCCGGTCGAAAGCTACGAAGCGCATCGTGCACGCCGACACCCGGCCTGACGCCATCTGTCCCTGCGGACGCACAGACGCGAAGGGCCGGCCACGGCGCTTCGCGGCCTGTTGCGGACCCTGTCTCGATGCGGGCGAAGCCGCCCCCGACGCCGAAACCCTCATGCGTTCGCGCTACACCGCCTTCGTGCGCGAGCGCGCCGACTATCTGCTCGCCACCTGGCACCCGGCGCATCGGCCGGCCACGCTGGAATTCGAGCCGGGTCTGAAATGGCTGGGCCTGCAGGTGCGCGATCACCGCATCACGGGAGCGGACACGGCCGAGGTGGAATTCGTCGCCCGTTCCCGTCAGGCCGGCCGCGCCACCCGCCTGCACGAGCGCAGCCGGTTCGTGCGCGAGGGCGGGCGGTGGCTCTACCTGGACGGGGATATTTTTTGACGAATATGATGAGTTTCCATTGTCAAATGGTCTTGGAATGCTATGCATTTTGATGCAATCTTGTTCGACTGCGACGGCGTGCTGGTGGACAGCGAGCCCATTACCAATGGCGTGCTGCGTGACATGCTGGAGGAGTCCGGCTGGTCGTTGACGCCTGATGAGTGCATGCGCTTTTTCATTGGCAAGGCGGTGCGCGATGAGCGCGCCACCATCGAGGCCCGCACCGGCCGCCCGCTGACAGACGCCTGGATGGACGCGTTCTACGAGCGGCGAAACCGCGCGCTGCGTGCCCGGTTGCAGGCGATCGAGGGGGCCCACGCGGCCGTGGCCGCGGCGCATCGTCATGCGCGCGCGCGCATCGCCTGCGCTTCGGGCGCCGACCGCTTCAAGGTGGAGATGCAACTGACCCAGGTGGGGCTGATGCCGTTCTTCGAGGGCCGGATTTTCAGTGGTCACGAGATGCCGCGTTCCAAGCCCGCCCCCGATGTGTATCTGGCCGCCGCCGCGCACCTGGGCGCCGAGGGCGCGCGCTGCCTGGTGATCGAGGACACGCCCACCGGCGTGGTGGCCGGGATTGCCGCGGGCGCCACGGTCTGGGCGTATTGCCCTGTGCCGGCTCAGGCGGGGCCGCTGCGCGAGGCCGGTGCCGCGCAGCTTCTGACCCGCATGGGGGATCTGCCGTCGTTGCTCGCCGTGGGCTGAGCGCCGCAGGTCCCGGGGCGCGCGGGGCCGGCTATCATTGCTGTCCGTTGGCACCGAGGTGCCGCGTCAGGAGGCCCCACCGGGGTGAATTTCATGGACACGGCCAAAGCAAGCACGAAGATTGATGCCCATCCGCTGGAGTTTTCAGGCCGCGGTGCCGAGTACTTCCGGGTCTGGCTCGTCAATGTGCTGCTGAGTCTGGTGACGCTGGGCTTCTACACCCCGTTTGCCCGCCGCCGCACGGCACAGTATTTCTATGGCCATACCTGGGTGGCCAACAGTCCGCTGGAATTCACGGCGCAGCCACGCAAGATGTTCTTCGGCTTCCTGCTGCTGGTGGTGCTGTACCTGGCCTTCAAGCTCACCGCCAATTCAGGCAACGACGTCGCGCTGAGCGTGTTCATGGTGTGCGGGGCGGTGCTCGCTCCCTATCTCTGGGGCAGCGCGATGCGGTTCAGGCTGGCTTCGACGCGCTGGCGGGGGGTGCGTCTGGCGTTCGTTGCCTCGTGGCGCGATGTCTATCTGGCCAGCTGGCCGCTGTTCGTCCTGGCGTTGGTGTGGGCGGCCCTGGCTTTCGCCGTTGCGGGACTGTTGCCGGCGGGCCCTGGCCTGGCTCGGGAAGTGGTGCCTCCGGTGCCCGCGGGCCTGGCCTGGCCGGTGGGCGGCCTGGTCCTCGGGGCGGCAGTGCTGAGTCTGCTGTGCGTGATCCGGTTGAGTTTCAATTACCAGGGCCTGCTGGTGCGCCAGGCCCGGATCGGCATGGAACCCGGGCGGTGGAAGCCCGCTTATGGCGACTTCGTGCGGATCTGGCTTGCCGCTGCCGGCGTGTTCCTGCTGGTTGTCGCGGCCGGCGGACTGTTGCTGGCCGGTGGCGGTTGGTTGGCGCTGTCGACGGCCTGGAGGTCGGCGAGCGGAGCCGCGAGACTGGCGCTGGTGTTTCTGCTCATCTTTGGCGCGATCCTGGGGGTAATGGTGGCTACGGTGCCGGCGCGCGCCTACCGCGAGGCCCGCATGTTCAAGTTGATCTGGAACAACGTGGGCGTCAGCCGGATTGCCCGGTTCACGTGCGAACTCGCCGTGGGGCGGTACGTGGGATTGCGGATGAAGAACCTGCTGCTGACCATGTTGACCCTGGGGTTCTACCGGCCGTTTGCCCGGGTCAGCGAATACGCCATGAAGGTCCATTCCGTGACGCTGCACCTGAAGGGCAGCGCGGACCAACTGGCAGGGCAGCTGGTGGACCAACAGGGCGCCCTGGGCGACGCGTTGGCCGACGCCGTGGGCCTTGACC